>CAYUBU010000306.1:0-3032 GCA_964443105.1 uncultured Nitrospirota bacterium | reverse complement strand
TAACTTTGCCCTTCGACGCACTTCCGTTTGCTCAGGGTCCCGAGCTTGTCGAGGGACAAGATCCAAAAAAAAGGCGCAGTCATTGCGCTTGTCCCGCCATAGCTCAAAGAGCGACGGCGGAAGGAGGCCTGCAAACTGGGGCCGACGTGGCAATCCCATGGAGCACAGCGACTGACTTGTCACGTCATAGCTCGAAGAGCGACGACGGAGGCAGTCACGTTTTGTTGAGATCGCTTCCGCCTTCGCCAAGGCTACGGTGGACAGGTCGTCCCGTTGTTCCTCGCGATGACTACTCATTTTCTCCGCTTCCCCGGTTCTCCGTGTCCCCGCGTCTCCGGTACCGCCCCATCGCCCATGCGCCCACTCTCCCCATCTCCTCCTGACTACTGAATACTGGCTACTGGATACTTGGTTCCCTAAAACCCCAGACTCAAACTATGGTACCTGTCTACCTCCTCCTTGAGCCAGTCGGGCCAGTGCTTTTCATCGATGGGATAGCTGGCGTCCATGGCTTGATATGACCCCGGGCCGGCCACCGCTTCCACACTTTCACTCGTGTTGTAGCAGACCCGGTCCACACCGGCCAATTTCGCCACCCGCTTGTTGATCTCATCCAGGGGTTTGTCGTAAGGGTGCTCCCCATGGAAGGCCCTCTGCACAGCCAGTTCCTGGAGGCACTCCTTCCCCCGGCGCCACTCCTTGAACGAGGGGAAGAACATGGGACCGTAGGATATCCAGAACTCCAGACGGGTTGCACCCGAGTTATAGACCGTCCAAACGGACCCTCCCTCACTTACGCTGCCTTTGACGATACTGTCATCACCCATGATGACCTTTTTCTCGTTCAGGACGGAATCCACTCCGGCAAACTTGAGCCCCACCTCGATGGTTCGCCTGCGTATCTGTGACTCCTGAAAAGTGCGGATCGCCTGGGCCTGTTTTACCAGCCCATGAGACAGGCGCATCCCGAGGCCTTCCGCAATCCCGTAGGAAACACCTCGCCCCGAATCCGGGTTGGGGATGACGATGTCCGCATCTGGCTTCCCGTAATGTTCAGCGAGCCTGCGGCCCAGTCTTTTTCTCAGGCGGAAGATCTCCTGTCCCTGATAGATAGAGGCCACGTTGCCGAAGTACACTCCCTGAAAGACATCGGGCATGGGGGTTTCCTCACGAAGCCTGCGCGTCTCAACACCTTCCGATGAGCATATGGTCATCTCGGCGCCTGTGTCCTCTCTTTCCATTGTTCCACCCAGCCGTCTGTGGGAGCAGCTCTCGGAACTGGCCACAAAAGCCCCGTCTACCTCACCAAAACAGAACGGCTCAAAAGCCCTCGAGTCGTTCAAGGTAAGTAGTTGCGTCTGCTGACCGTCGAAAACAAGGGCCGTCAGGGCAAAGGTAGCGCGGCCGTGAAGCAGATCCACGAGGAGCCTGCCTGCCTCGAAACTGACGCCGGCCCTGGTTATGCACTGGTGGAGGAGCGCCCCCATGACTTCTGTCATGTTTGCCGTATCGAAAGAGTATTCCCCCTCCAGGCCTTCCTGAAGCTCCTCATCTCCTATTATGCGCCCACTGAAAGTAATGGCGAGCTGGTGGGATGATTCAAAGCGGGGTTTAACCAGGATCGGTTCGGCGTTACGCTTTTCCGCAATCTTGTTCTTGGTGTAACCAACATTTCCTATGGCCGCAACCGGTTCAAGGTCTTGAAACATCCCTATCATGTCAAAATCGATAACGTCGGCAATGCCTCCGATCCCCTTGAGAATATTTATTCCACGGCTGTTCCCTATGGCGATTCCGGCCCCGGTTTTACCCCGATGCTGGAGGGCTCCTGTGGCGAGAAATGCCTTTTGAACGATCTCATTGTCGCCGGGGCTGTATATTCCGGTAATGCCATCCACGTTGTTTCTCCTTTTGAGTTGGATTAGTACCAGGTATCAGGTACTAGGTACATCTATTACACCTTTCGTGGAGGGACCTGAGGTGGATTCCCCACCGCCCGCCTCGAACTGATAATATAAGGGGTGATACAATTGAGTATAATGGTTAGAAGGTATACTTACAGTGTAAAGGGGAAAGGGAAAAGGTTAAAGTAGAAAGTCAAAGACCCTGAGTCCCGCCCTAAGCGGGATCGAAGGGTGGAAAGGTTAAAGGGGAGGGGGTGTGCAAATGGAACCAAGGATCTCGATGATAGGGCTTGGGGTTGGTGATCTGGATAGGGCGATAAGATTCTACGAGGATGGGTTGGGACTTCCCAGGTATCCCTTCGAGGGGGATATCGCTTTCTTTCAGACAGCAAGCACGTGGTTATGCCTTTACGACAGGGAGAAACTTGCCGAGGACATCGGAATCCCGGCGAAGGGTGAGGGATTTCCCGGGTTCACTCTGGCCCATAACGTTGGATCCAAAGCGGAGGTGGATCAGGTCATGGCCGAAGCTCAGGCAGCCGGTGCCGTCATCGTCGCCCCGGCAGAGGATAAGTTCTGGGGAGGCTATTCGGGTTACTTTACCGACCAGGACGGGTTCTACTGGGAAGCGGCGTGGAATCCGTTCCTGGAAATCAAATAGAAATTAATTCACCGCGGAGGACGCCCTTCGACAGGCTCAGGACAGGCTGAGTACGCGGAGGAAAATTTGAGAGTTTAGAAATTTCTTTATTCACCGCAAAGGCCGCAAAGTTACGCAAAGTTTTATACTGAATCCCGACTTTAGGTTACTGATTGCTGTATGAATTAGACAGGATCAACAGGATTTACAGGATTGGAAACCAAGGGACCGGGATCTGGAGGAAATCAGTCTCACGCAAAGCTCGCTAAGTTCGCGAAGAAGGGCTTTCTGAATTTTAACGAAAGACAAGGGTTCCTTTGCGAAACTTTGCGGACTTGAGTGAATCACGTTAAAACGTGATGAGCGGGCGTGAGAAAAATTTGGGTTTGGGATCTTGGATTTTGTATTGGACCTTAGCTCTCGGGAGTAAACAATGCTCGATTGGACAGAATACACCAAGCTATTCGCCGGTCTTCTGGCCATTGTGA
>CAYUBU010000305.1:0-9731 GCA_964443105.1 uncultured Nitrospirota bacterium | reverse complement strand
GATCAACTCGCTCAAATCGGAGGACTTCACCACGTAACCGTCGGCCTTTTGCACCGAGGGCTCACTCTGATAAGTGCTGTAGGCCGAATTCATCACCACCAGCACCTGGGGATGGCTTTCTTTGATCATTTCCAGAAGCTCAAGGCCGCTGACATCAGGCATTTTGATATCGAGGACGATGAGATCCGGTTTCCAGCGCTCCACGTCGTCCGGTACTTCTTTCCCCGAATTCCGGGTCCGGACCACATAACCCCGGTCCTCAAGTTCCGCGGAGTAGAGCAGGGAGATGCTCTCCTCATCGTCTACGATCAGTATGGTCCGTTCCGCTTTTTCCGACATGGGTGCTGCTGGTCTCTCTGTTTTTCGGTTCGATAGTGCGGGAGGCCGACTGTGGGGAACGGCGTCTCACCGTATCTACGCTTTCAGAATCCGCTGGAGGGCGCTCTTCATCTTCGTGAGATCCGAGGATTTGACGATATACTCCTCCGACGCCCAGAGAGAGAAATCCTGTTTATACTCTTCATAGGCGGAGCAGATGATCACGGGAATATCGTCCTCATTCCTCTCTTTAATCAGCTTGAGAAGATTGACACCATCCATTCCGGGCATTTTGATGTGCAGGATAATGGCATCGGGCTTTTGGGTATTGAGAACCTCCAGGGCTTCATAACCGTTGCTGGCCAGAATCACGTCATACCCCTCGTCCGCCAGTTCTTCCTTGTATAGCGTCCGGATGTTCTCTTCGTCATCGACAATCAACACAGTTTTCATGGCATTCCCCTTTTCCCCCGATTATGGCTCCCGATTATACATCCAATCGGGACTGATGAAAAGCATCCCGTCCGGGCCAGCCCGGATATGGCATGAGTCAATCTGTTACGGTACCGGACTTGTCACGGCGCAGCATTCTGCGAAGACGGATAAGCTGCCCCATGCGGCGTTGCAGAGAATTTCCTGATCCGGTGGCCCTATTCGTAAATACGGCGGTATTCGAGCGCCGTAGCACGCCCTCCTCTGCGTTGCGCTCCCTACGACGTACCGCGGGGGGTGCGCCTCAGTCGCGCGCCTTGAGGAGATCGTCCTACGACCCTCTCGATACTTCACCATATTTTCGAACAGAGCCACTTGAAATATTTCAATAGATCTTCAGCCAGAATAAGGGTGCCAGGCAGGCCTGCCTGGCACCCACTGCCTGTGTTGCTTCTACGGCCCCTCATGACGATCACTCATGCAATCTTCGGGCTAGGACTCGGGAGCGGCCGGTCCCGCGCCGGAAATGGTGGCCTCCGACAGCACCTTTCCCTTTTCCAGCTTGGCGGGGAAAGAGAGTATGAACGTGGCGCCCACACCGGCCACGTTTTTCACCTGGATGCTGCCGCCATGCACCTCGACCACCCGGTGGGTAATGGCCAGGCCCAGACCGGTTCCCGTATGCTTTGTGGTAAAGAACGGATTGAAGATATTGGTGATAATATCCTCCGGAATGCCGCCGCCCGTATCACTGACAGAGACAACGACGTTGCCATCCTCTCGATCATACTCGCACCCGACGGTCAAACGCCCCCCCTGCTGCATGGCCTGCAGGGAGTTGGAGAACAGGTTGATAAACACCTGCTTGAGCTGGTTGGCGTCGCTTTCAATCGGGGGAATGGCACTGCCGTACCCTTTGACGACCTCAACCCCCTCTTCGGAGAAGCGGTCTTCCAGCACCTCCAGGGCGTCTTCCAGCACTTCGACCATGTTGCACTCAAGAAACACCGGTTCCGATGACCGGGAAAATGCGAGGACTTCCTGCAGAACCTTCTCCAACCGGTTGACTTCTTTGACGATGATTCTCGAATACCGCTTCTCCGGATTGGCGGCATCCAGTTTGCTGTCGAGACGACGGGCAAACCCACCGATGGAAACCAGGGGATTTCTGATTTCATGGGCAATGCTGGCGGCCATTTCACCCAGGGCCGCCATTTTTTCCGACTGAATGAGGCGATCCTGCAGCTGCTTGAGAGAGCGGTTGGCCAGTTCCAGGTCCGAATAGACCCGGGCATTCTCGATGGCCAGTCCCGCCTGACTGGCGAGCAGTTCCAGGCGCCGCAGATCGACTTCGGTGATCTCCCGTTTGTTGAACAGGTTGTCTACGACAATAACGCCCACCACCCGATCCTGAGAGATCAGGGGAACCGTGGCGAAGCTCTCAAACCCGATGGACTCCAAAACCTCCCGATTGATTCGGGGGTCTTCCCGGACATTCTTGACGTTGAATCCTTTCCGCTCCAGAACGGTGAGGGCGAGTACACCTTTTCCGTATTCAATGGGCACGCGGATACTCTTGGCCAGCTGATCAAACCGGCTGATTTTCTCCTGTGCGGCAAAACTGATGGAAGTAATCCATTCTTTGAAGCTCATCTGTTTCGCACCGATCTCGTTCCAGATCTGACAGGCTTCCTCGCCGTTATCGGGACCAACGCCCAGCATCCCCTGCAGGGTGTTTGTCTTTTCGTTCACCAGAAGAAGGACCGCCCGGTTGAAGTTGAGTCCGCCGCCAAAGGTGACGGCCCGCAGAATGATCTGAAGCAGCTGGTCCAGGTTCATGGTGGTGTTCATGGCGTGGCTGATTTCATAGAGAATAGCGAAGTCGCTCGCCTTCTGGGCGTTCTCCCCGGAAAGCTCTTCTGCCCGCTCAAAGTTACGGGCGTTTTCAACCACCAGGGCTCCCTGGTTCGCCACGGCCATCATCAGATTCATGTCGTCCTGATTAAAGGGTACCGGAACACCTTTGCTGTTTACTTTGTCATGAAGAGAAAGGGTCCCGATAACCCCCTCCTTGACCGTGAGCGGCACACAGAGGATGGAAGCAAAAATTTTCTCGCTGGGCAGCAGCCCCTCGGCCTGGGCGGGATCGTTAATCATTTTTGACGAGCAGGTCGCGGCCACCTGGCCGGCAACCCCTTCACCGAGGCGAAGTGTTTTTCGGGAAATCTCCTCCAGATCATGGTAGAGGCCGTACATGGACCGAACCTTGAGATGGTTCTCATGGGCATCGAGAAAACGGAGGATCGCACCGCTGGCTCCGATGAGTTCGGTACTTTTTCGGGTGAGCATCCCGATGACTTCCTGAAACTCAAGGGTCGACGTGAGGGTCTTGCTGATATCGTAGAGGGAAACCAGATCTTCATACTGACGGGATACATCCAGGTAGAGCTGGGCATTGCGAATACTGCCGCTGATGCCATCAGCGATGGAGCAGAGGAGGTGGATTTCATCCTGATCGAAAACCCGCTCCGCCACCGTCCAGACATCGAGAACCCCGAGACATTTGTCGAGGAACAAAATCGGGGCCGCGATCATGGAACGGTAACGCTCTTCGCCGGAGCCGGTAAAAACCTTGGTCCGGGAGTCGCTGAAGATATCCCGCACCGCGGAGGGGGTCTTTTCCTTCGCCGCCCAGCCGGTGATTCCCTCCCCCACGTCCAGACAAATGCTGTTAATAACACCCGGGTTGAAGCCCAGGGCCGCCTTGAGACCCAGGCACGGCCGGCTCCGGTTCATGAGGTAGATGGCGCAGGCATCCACCTCCATCTTGTCGACGATTTCCTGAACCACCTGATTGAGCCGCTCATGGAGATCCAGGGTGGAATTACTGATCTTGAGGATGTCCCTGAGTATTTCGAACTCTATTTTTCTTTTGTCCATGGTCATGACCGATCGTTTTTGCGTTTTCTTTCCAGAACCGATGAGGCGCCGGTCTTCTCCCGATTCAAAGCGGCGTAAATCTTTTCATACTCGCCCGCAGAGCGGGCCCAGGAGTAATCGCAGGCCATTCCGTTCTCCATGAGCCTCTCCATGGCAGCCGGATCCCGGTAAACCCGGAGGGCCTCTTTGACTGCTTTCAGGAGTGCCGCGCCCGAATATTCAGTGAATTTGAATCCCGTGCCCCGGCCCGTGGACCGATTGAACCGGGTCACCGTATCACTCAATCCCCCTGTATCCCGCACGATCGGCACCGTGCCGTACCGGAGGCTGTACATCTGGTTCAGTCCGCAGGGCTCATATCGGGAGGGCATGAGAAAAAAGTCGGCCCCCGCCTCAATGAGATGGGCCAGGCGGTTATCGTAGCCGATCTTGAGCCCGAAACGCCCGGGATGTTTCTCGGCAAAACGCCTGAGCGCCGTGCGATAGGCTGCATCGCCGTCGCCGAGCACCACGAGGCTCAGGTCCATGGCAGCAAGCTCGTCGGCAATTGCGGAAATCAGATCGAAACCTTTCTGGCTGGTGAGACGGGAAACGCACCCGATAACGGGCCTGGCCTTGGAAAAGGTTAGACCAAAGGCTTCACAGAGGGCTTTCTTGCACGCCGCCTTGCCCGCCCTCGATTGCGCCGAATACCGTGCCGGAATCAGCGGATCGCTCTCGGGGTTCCACACCTTGTCGTCCATGCCGTTGAGAATGCCTGTAAGATCACGAGACCGGCTCCTGAGTACCCCTTCCAGCCCGAAACCGAATTCCGCCGTCTGGATCTCCCGGGCGTACTTTCGGCTCACCGTGTTGAGTCGGTCGGCAAAAACCAACCCCCCCTTGAGCAAATTCATCTTGCCGTAAAACTCGATCCCCTCAGGCGTAAAATATTCCCGGCCCAATCCGGTCAGAGGGAAGTCATACCGCCAGAACAACCCCTGGTAGCCGAGATTGTGGATGGTGAAAAGGGAGGAAACGCTGCCGTATCGGTCCACCCCCTGATAGGTCCGCAGATAGAGCGCCGCCAGAGCCGTCTGCCAGTCGTTCAGGTGGAGCACCTGGGGCCAGAAGTCGAGACTCTTCATGGCATCGAGAATGGCTCTGGAAAAGAAGATGAACCGGGAGGCGTTGTCGGGGTAATCACCTTCGGGGGTCCCGTAGAGGAACTCCCGGTCGAAGAAGGGGTCGTACCGAACGATGTAGACGGGAACTTTACCGGCCAGGACCGTCTCAAAGAGACCTGCGGTGATGATGTGGTCGCCCAGCCTGACGTGGATCTTCTCGCCCGTGTCCTGAAGGTCAATGCCGGACCGGTGGATCCCGCGGTACCCGGGCATGATCACCCGCACATCGTGCCCCCGTTCCCTGAGTGCCGCGGGGAGGCTGCCGGCCACATCTGCCAGCCCCCCGGTCTTGGCAAAGGGGAAAACCTCGGAGGCGGCAAAGAGAATCTTCATGAAAACCTCCGCACCGGGTCTTCAAGGGCTAGACACGGGCCTCCCGGAGGAACTGCCGCTTCCTCCGGAGGGGTCGGGTTGATATAGAACCCCGAACCCCACTCAAACCCGGCAACCCGGGTCAGCTTGGGCATGAGTTCGATATGCCAGTGATAGTGGTCGTTGACCTCATCCCCGATGGGCGAGGTATGAAGAATAAAATTGTAGGGCGGCACGTTCAGCGTCTTGTCGATCCGCTTCAGGGTATCCTGGAGAATCGCGGCAAGCGGGGAAAAGAGATCCCGGGGCATCATTTCGAAGGACGAATGGTGCCCCTTGGGCAGAATCCATGTTTCAAAGGGAAATCTCGGAGTGAAAGGAGAAATGGCCACATAATGTTCATTCTCCGTGACCACACGAATTCTGGCATCCAGCTCCTGGTGAATGATGTCACAGTAGATACACCGTTCCTTGTGCTGGTAATGGAGCAAGGCCCCCTTCATCTCCTCCGCAACCCGCTTGGGCACGATGGGAAGGGCGATCAGCTGAGAATGGGCATGTTCCAGGGACGCGCCGGCCGAGATCCCTTCATTCTTGAATATGAGTACGTACTTGAGCCGCATATCCCGCTTCAAATCCATGATCCGTTCGCGGTACGCCCAGAAGACATTCTCCACCTTCTCGATGGGGAGGGTGCTCAGGGTTTTGTCGTGATGGGGGGTCTCAATAATCACTTCATGGGCGCCTACCCCATTCATTTTGTCATACATCCCGTCGGCCCGCTTGTTTAACACCCCCTCGATTTCAAGCGCAGGAAACTTGTTGGCCACAACCCGCAGGCTCCACCCTTCCGTATTGGGTGCCGAATTGTTCTTCCGAAAGGCGAGGATTTCCGGCGGCGTCACTTTCTCATTCCCGTAACAGAAGGGACAGAATCTGCCGTCCGTCTTGTGGAGGGGCTCCCCGAAACTGGTCGGCCGCTTCCCCCGGTTCGTTGAGATGATCACCCAACGGCCAATGATTGGGTCCTTACGTAATTCCGGCATCGATTCCCCTGTCGGTCATAGCGATAAAAATCATATTTTAAAAAGACTTACGGGCTTTTCAGACATTTCCGAACTATACCATCTATGTCAAAATCACGCAACATAAAATTTTGTAACTTTCCGGATTTCTCTTGACACCGCCCAGGATCGAGGGAAAAATGGGGCTGTCTTGCAGCGAACCGATGGGGCTCCCATACCCCGATGAGAAACATATAAAATGGCCAGAAAGAAGCAGAAAAGCTCCCCTGAGCCGGCCGGCAGGATCCTCCGCTCCCTGATCAAAGAACTGGGGGTCGACCATATCCTCCAACGGCATGAAATCTGGTCACGGTGGGAAGAGACCGTCGGGGCGGAAATCGCCGCCCATACACACCCCGCCTTCTTTTCGGGCAACTGTCTCTTTATCACCGTCGACCACTCAACCTGGATGCAGCAGCTCACTTTTCTAAAAGACCAGATGCTTCAGAATATCAACGAGACCCTGGAGAACCAGGCAATCTCGGAGCTGCGCTTCCGCCTCGGTTCGCTGCCCGATCGGGAGACACCGGCGGCCCCGGAGACAGAGACCGGCACCGCGGAGAGACTGAGCAACCTGGAGAAAGACCACATCGAGCGAACCATCGACCCGATTGTTTCCCCTGAGTTGAAGGAGAGCCTCCGCCGCTTGATGACCAAGGATGCGGGCCACAGGAAATCCCGAGGCCCGTCTCCCCGCTGAAACCATGGCGCTCCGGTGCATGCCGGACCAAGTTCACTTCATCATCCATTTGAGATCATGAGCGATTCGGAAAAAGTCGACCGCCCGAAAGATGGCACACCGCCAAAACAGCGGGGCGAACTGGTCAGGAGCGACCCCCTTCAGAGCTACATGGCTGAGATCCGGCGCCATCCCCTTTTGACCCCGGAAGAGGAACACGCCCTGGCCGTCAGGTATTACGAAACCGGCGACGTGGAAGCAGCCCAGCGCCTGGCCCTGGGGAATCTGCGGCTGGTTGTCAAAATTGCCTTCGATTTTGTCCGCCTCTATCAGAATGCCCTCGACCTGATTCAAGAGGGGAACATCGGCCTCATGCAGGCCATCAAGCGATTCGACCCCTTCAAAGGGGTGAAGCTGTCGACCTACGCCGCCTGGTGGATCCGGGCGTACATCCTCAAGTACATCATGAACAACTACCGCATCTACAAGATCGGCACGACGGAGGCCCAGAAGAAACTCTTCTACAAACTGAACCGGGAGATGGAGGCGCTAGCCGCGGCCGGCGAAGTCACACCCAAGCTCCTGGCGGAACATTTCGATGTCCGGGAATCCGATGTGATTGAAATGCAGCAGATGCTCAAGGACGACGATCTCGCCCTCGACGCCCCGGTGACCGACGATTCCAAAACGCCCTTCTCCCACTTTTTCTCTTCCGGGGAAAAGCCGGTGGACGAGGTGCTCGCCGACGAGGAACTGCTCCGGCTTTTCGACGAGAAACTCGGGGAATTCTCCACAACCCTGAACAAGAAAGAGCGCGCCATTATGGAACGGCGCCTCCTGGCAGACGCCCCCCAGACACTTCAGGAACTGGGGGACGCCCTTAACGTCAGTCGGGAACGGATCCGTCAGATCGAAAAGAAACTCATCACGAAACTCAAGGAATTCCTCTCCCAGTACGACGCCTTCTCCGATATTGAGATCGGTCCGCGACTCTCGGGAACAAGAAACTCCGAACCTTAGTGCTGCAAGGGCGCCGGGCAGGCCTGCCTGGCACCCCGTGGCCCCCCCTCTTGACATTCCTTCCCGGCAGATTATGTTCTTCATAGGCACGACCTGTGCGTCGAGAAGAAACGCAAAACAGGAGGCAATCAAATGGCATTTGTCGCAACAGTCGATCCTATGGGTACTCTCAATACACTGAGTCACTGGATGGAGAATGAACTGGGTGAACTCAGTCCAAAGAAACGCCCCTTTGCACCAGGACCGCGGCACCCGGCAGTCGATATTCTTGAAAGCGAGGCCGGCTTCACCATCGTCATGGAGTTGCCCGGCGTCGCCAAGGATGGCATCGACATGAAAATTGAGAAGAACGTTCTCACCGTCAAAGGCGAGGGTCCAGGGGAACCTTCTGGAGAAGGCCAGCACATCCGCCGCCGGGAGCGGCGCGGCGGTCCCTTTGAAAGATCCTTTCGGGTCCCCGATTCAGCCGCAACAGACGGGATCAAGGCCGATCTCAAACTGGGGGTACTCACCATTACACTCCCCAAGAAAGAGGAAACACGACCTCGAACAATCAAGGTCGACGTAAAATAGTTTTTTCCAACCTGCGCCATCCATCCCATTGAAGGGAGGCGGAAACCGCCTCCCTCCTCCCATCGCGCTCTGACGATCCCGGGAAAAGGATTGACATTTTTTCCCCCAGGCGATAAGAATCGTTCATCCGACAACGGGGTGCCAGGCAGGCCTGCCTGGGCTGGCACCCTACGGTACTTAGGGGAAGGAACGTCACAGCCATGAGAATCGTTGTTGCGGGCGGAGGCATTTCAGGTCTTGCCGCCGCCTTCGCCATCAAGACCGGTGCAGAAGAGAAAGGCCTTCCCATTTCCCTGACCCTCCTGGAGAGGGAAACACGGCTCGGCGGGAAGATCTGGAGCATCCGGGATGAAGGCTTTCTCTGCGAATGGGGCCCCAACGGCTTTTTGGACAACAAACCGCTGACCCTGGAACTCTGCGAAGAGCTCGGCGTCTCCGATCGACTTCTGAGCAGCAGGGACGAGGCCAGAAAACGCTTCATCTACGCCAAAGGGCGACTCCACCAGCTGCCCGAAAGCGGGCCGGCATTCTTCACATCAAACCTCCTGTCGCTTCGGGGACGACTGCGGATCATCGGAGAACTCTGGGCTCGCAAACCGCCTGAAGGGGTCGATGAAACGCTGGCGGCTTTTGCCCGCCGCCGGCTGGGCGCGGAAGCCCTGGACATGCTGGTGGGGCCCATGGTATCGGGGATCTTCGCGGGAGACCCGGAGCGGATGAGTTTGAAAAGCTGTTTTCCCCGAATCGCCGAACTGGAGGCTCAATATGGCGGCCTCATTCGGGCCATGATCCAGATTCAAAAAGAGAAAAAGAAGGAAGGCAACGGCAACAAACCGCAGGCCGGACCGGCGGGCCCCGGCGGAAAACTCACATCCTTTTCCGGCGGCCTGGAAGACATCATAGACTTTCTTGCCCGGGCGCTTCCAGGAATGGTCCGCACCTCAGCCGCGGTCACGGGGATTGAAAAGGTGCCCACCGGGGAAACGCCTTACCTGCTTCATCTGAACGACGGGGCCGAAACCATTCCGGCGGATGTGGTCATATGGGCCATCCCGGCCTACGTGGCTGCCGATCTTCTGGGATCGCTGGATAAAGAGTGCGGTGAAACTCTCGGACAGATCCCCTATTCGTCCCTCTCCGTCGTCTGCTTCGGCTACAAAGAGAGCGCCATGCCGATGCCCCTGGACGGCTTCGGGTTCCTCATCCCGGAGAAGGAGAAGAAGAAGA
>CAYUBU010000304.1:0-6895 GCA_964443105.1 uncultured Nitrospirota bacterium | reverse complement strand
TCCCGTCCCTTGAAGAGGGTCAGCACAAGGAGAACCACACCGGCAGACGTGATCAGCAGAAGGGCAAGAAAGACGATGAGGAGGGCGGTGAGCAGATCGATCATGGCTGTGCTCAGACCGATGCTTTTGATCACCACCCAGAAAAGAGCCCCCAGGGCGAGCAGGGCCGCCACCGCCCCACTCATGAGCCCCACGAAGATCCGCTTTTTCGGGCGGACGTTAGGGTCTTCCAAAGGTCATTCCCTCCCGAATCTCATGGTTCCCCCGCAGGAACTCACCCGCGTCGATCCGCTTCTTCCCGGGCAGCTGAAGCTCATCAATCGCCACAACACCGGCCCCGGTGCCGACCACCAGGCGGCTCCCTGCTTCCAGGATCTTGCCGTCATCCCCGGTTCCCGCCGCCGGCGAAACCCGCCAGATTTTAATGATCTTATCCCCCAAGGTGGTAAAAGCGCCGGGCCAGGGGTCCATGGCCCGCACATGGTTTCCGATTTCCCGGGCACTCCCGGTCCAGTCGATCTCGCCGTCCTCCTTCCGGAGCAGCGGCGCGTAAGTCGCCGCGGCATCGTCCTGGGGGATCCGTTCCAGGCGACCCGCCTCGAGGGCCCGGAGCGTTTTGAGGATCGCCTGGGCCCCCAGCAGGGAAAGCCGCTCGGTGAGGGTGCCTGCCGTGTCGGTCTCATCGATGGCAAGGGAGAGCTGCAGGAGCATATCCCCCGTATCCATCCCCCGGTCCATCATCATGGTGGTAACCCCCGTCGTCGTCTCCCCGGCAGCAATGGCTGCGGTGATGGGCGATGCCCCCCGGTACCGGGGCAGGAGCGAGGCGTGGATATTGATGCAGCCCAGCCTGGGAATCGACAGCACCTCCGGGGGGAGGATCTGGCCGAAGGCCGCAACCACAATCAGATCGCAGGCAAGATCCCGCAAAATGCCGAGGGTCTCATCGTCCCCGATCGATTCGGGCTGCTGACAGGGGATGCCCCGCCTGGCGGCCTCCTCCTTGACCGGCGACTGCACCGCCTTTCTGCCCCGTCCCGCCCGCCGGTCCGGCTGGGTGACCACCAGGGCCACATCGGCCCCGCTGGCAAGCACCTTTAGAGGGGGAACGGCAAATCGGGGTGTCCCCATATAGACGACACGGAACAGGTTGCCCATCTTTTATTCCCTGGTCGTGATAGAGAGGCCCCTAAACGGCGGGGGTTGACCGTCGTGGCAGGATTTCGCAGCGTACCAGCCTGTTCAAGGGAGAGAACTACTGATGCTGATAGACCCCCTGGCGGATGGCCTTCTTGATTTTCCGCTTGATCAAGTCCCGCTTCAAGGGGGAGAGCCGATCAATGAAGAGAAGGCCGTTGAGATGGTCCATTTCGTGCTGAATCGCTTTGGACAGCAGCCCGTCGGCCCGAAGGGTCATCTGTTCTCCGTCCCGGCTCTCGAATCCTACCTCCACGGTCTCTGCTCTCGTCACTTCCGCGGTGAAATCGGGAATGCTCAGGCACCCCTCTTCTTCGGTTTTCTCCCCTTCCGTCGACAGAATTTCGGGATTGACCATCACCAGCAGCGACTCGGGCTTCTTGCCGACGGTGGTGTCAATCACGAGAATCCGTTTGAGCACACCGACCTGGGGTGCCGCAAGACCCACGCCGGGAGCCGCGTACATGGTTTCGATCATATCGTCGATCAGCGCACCCTCTCCTTCGTCGAGCCGATCCACCGGTTGGGAGAGTTTTCTCAGCCTCTCGTCGGGATACTGCAGTATGGGTAACACCATTTTATCTACTCCATTCTCAGCTGCCGGAGACACTTTCCCCATTTCCGGCGGCCTGTCTGTCATTTTCCCACAAAGTGTCTAAATTATAGACAAGAGTGTCATTGATGGCAAGCGATTTATTGACGGCACCGGCAGGCGGCCCCTTCTTGACCGCAATTCCCGGCCCTGCCGATCGTTGACAATCCAAATTGACATTCGCCAATGAGAACGGTATGGTACTGTTCTACTTTAGTTAAACCGGTCATTGTTCCGCCTACCCTTCATCTATGGAGAAACACTATGAAATTTGATCTGTTCAAAGGCGATCCTGTGAGAGCCAGGACCGACCTTCTGGTTGTCGGCATTTTCGAAGAGGAAAAACGGCTTCAGTCCGTTGCAGCCGAGGTAAACCGCGCCCTCTCAGGCGGGCTGCAGGCCCTGATCAAGGACGAGGGTTTCAAAGGGGAGGAGGGGAAGACGCTGATCCTCCGCACCCTGGGGAAGATTCCCGCGAAACGGGTCTGTCTCCTGGGGTTGGGCAAGAAGAAAGCGTTCTCCCTCGACACCAACCGACGGAGCTTTGCCCAGATCGTCGACGCCGCCCAGACAACCCGAAGCCGCACCGTGCTCTCCACCTTCTTCGGCAGCAGGAAAATGGGCTTTGCCCCCCAGGATCTTGCGGCCTCAGCGGCTGAAGGGAGCGTCATGGGAAGCTACCGGTTCAAGAAATATCTGAAGAAGGACGACTTTGAAGGGATTCGAAGACTCTCCCTGGCCCTGGAGCCCGGGATGACAGCCAGCCGGCTTCAGGCCGCGCTCCGGGCGGGCACCGTCGCGGCCCAGGCGGTCAATTTCACCCGGGACCTGGTGAACGAACCGGGCAACGTGGTCACACCCATATCGCTGGCGGCCACGGCGAGAAAGATCGCCCGGAAAGGGAAGCTGACCTGCAGGATTCTCTCGGAAAAAGAGGCGGCCAAGCTCGGCATGCACGCCTACCTCGGCGTCGCCCAGGGAAGCGTCAATCCGCCCCGTTTCATCCATCTCACGTACCGCCCCCGGGGCGCGACTTCGAAAAAGAGCATCGCCCTCATCGGCAAGGGGATCACCTTCGACAGCGGGGGCCTTTCCCTGAAGCCCCCGGCCTCCATGGTCACCATGAAGATGGACAAGGCCGGTGCCTGCACCGTACTGGGCATCATGCAGGCGCTGCCACAGATCAAACCGAAGGTGGTGGTCCATGGCATCATTGCGGCCGCGGAAAACATGCCCGGCGGCAAGGCGCAGCGGCCCGACGACATTGTTCGGGCCATGAACGGCAAAACCATCTAGGTCGTCAACACCGATGCCGAGGGGCGGCTGACTCTGGCCGACGCCCTGAGCTACGCCGTCAAGCTGAAACCGGAGCGGATGATCGATATGGCGACCCTGACCGGCGCCTGCGTGGTCGCCCTGGGAGAATACACCGCGGGGGTCATGGGGAATGACAAGGGCTTCATCGAGAGTTTTCTCAAGACCACCGAAAAGACCGGCGAAAAAATGTGGCCCCTCCCCTTCGACACCAACATGAAACCGAACATCAAAAGCAAGGTCGCGGACCTGAAGAACGTGGGCAATCGATGGGGCGGCGCCATCACGGCAGGGATGTTTCTCGAGGAGTTCGTCGGGTCCATCCCCTGGATTCATATCGATATCGCCGGCCCCGCATTCAACGAAAGAGGATGGGGCTACAATCCCGGCGGAGCCACAGGCGTCGGCGTCCGGACGGTGCTCGAGTACATTACTTCCCTTTAACGACGGCATGGAGATATGAAAGACGACCGAATCATTATCGAAGGGATCGGCTTCTACGGCTACCATGGGGACCTGCCCCAGGAGAGAGAGCTGGGGCAGCCTTTCCGGGTCGACGTGGAACTGATGCTCGACTGCGCCAAAGCCGGGAAATCGGACCGGATCGAAGACACCATCGATTATGGCGCCGTGGTCCGGCGGGTGGTGGAGATCGGTCAGCAGGAGCAGTTCCATCTTATCGAAGGACTGGCGGAACGGCTGGCCGCCGTCATCCTAGCGGAATTCTCGCCGGAAGAGGTCTCTGTCCGCATCACCAAGCCCCATTCCCCCATCCCCTTCACGGTGGAGAATGTGGGCATCGAGATCCGGAGAAGACGGCGGTGAAGGAGGTCTACATCGGCCTGGGAAGCAACATGGGCGACCGGATCGGCCAGGTGAGACAAGCCCTTGCCCGGTTGCACCGGGAGCCCCGCATCGCGGTCTGCCGGGTCTCGGCCTTTTTCCTCACGGCACCCCAAGGGTATGAGCGGCAGGCTTGGTTCGTCAACGCCGCAGCGGAGATCGAAACGTCCCTGCCGCCGTCTCATCTGCTCCTTCGGCTCCAGTCCATGGAGAACCGCATGGGACGAAAACGAACCCGCCATTGGGGGCCCAGAACCATCGACCTGGACCTACTCTTCTTCGGTGCTCAGATTATCGAGGAGCCCCACCTGATTGTTCCCCATCCCCGGGCGGCGGAGCGCCGCTTCGTGATGGCCCCCCTGGCCGAGTTGGCACCGGCGGGGGTGCACCCGGTTCTGAAGAAAACATTCGCCGAGCTGCTTGGGGCACTGGGCGATGAACAGCCAATCACCGTGATTGGAAAAGACGTAAAAAGCGACGCCGACCTGCATGTCCCGGGAAAAAACGGGGACCTGCCGTGAACCGCAAAGACGGCCCTTAAGGGGTCTGCGGGAGAAGTGGAGAAGGACGCACCATGCAGCGAGACAAGCGATACATCGCGGTAGAAGGGCCCATCGGGGTCGGAAAAAGCAGCCTAGTCAACCTCCTCGCCGAGCGGCTCGACGCCATGAAGGTGATGGAGAAGGTGGAGGAAAACCCCTTTCTCGCCCGGTTTTATACCGACCGCAAGGCCTACGCTTTTCAGACCCAGATGTTCTTCCTCCTCAGCCGCTACAATCAGCTCACCCACTTGAACCAGATGGACCTGTTCCACAACTACACCGTGGCCGATTACATCTTTCCCAAAGACCGGGTCTTCGCCTATATGAACCTCAGCGACCACGAGCTGGAACTCTACGAACAGGTTTACACCATACTCAACGATCGGATCGTCGCCCCGGACCTGGTGATCTACCTCCAGGCCCGGACCGACGTGCTCATGCAGCGGATCAAGGGGCGGGGCCGTGTCTACGAGAAGAGCATCACCCCGGAATATGTGGACGCCCTGAACGAGGCCTACGAGTACTTCTTCTTCCACTACTCCGAGACCCCCCTGCTGGTCATCAAGACCTCGGACATCGACTTCGTGGCAAGCACGGAAGATCTGGAAGACCTGATCCGCCAGATCTTCCTCAAAGACCGGGGCACCCGCTACTATACCCCCCTCTCGACCCGGGAGAAGAAACGGGCTCCCCTGGAACGGGACAATCTGTTCTAACCCGGAAATTGGGATTCAAGGGTGCCGGGCAGGCGTGCCTGGCACCCCGTTGCCTACTCATGCCGTATCGGGGCTGACGTTATCGGGTGAGACGCTGGTATTCCCGTTTCGCCTGGATATGGAGGGGGTTGATCTCGAGGGCTTCTTCGAAAGCACGCAGCGCCTGCCGGATCTTTCCGTACCGCTGGTGGACCTCGCCCAGGAAAGCATGGTAGTCGGCGTTGCGGGGAGAGGCCTGGATCGCTTTTTCGATAAACCCCGTGGCCTCTTCATACCCTTTCTTCATTCGACCCAGTGCCAGGCCGGTGTAGGCGTTGTAGTCGGGGTCATCGGGGAGCAGTTCGAGGGCCTTCTCCAGATAAGCGAGGGCATCCCCCGACCGGCCTGAAAAGAGGAGGGTCCGGGCCTTGTCGAAGCAGTCTTCCGCCTTCATGATGTGGCTCACCTCGATTTTCGGTTCGGTGTAATCGTGGTAATCGGCGACGGTGCTCTCTTCGCCGTGCTCCCGGAGAAAGGTATCATAGGCGCTGCGCCGCTCCCGGTCACAGAGCACTTCATAGGCTTCCTTGCCTGCAAGAAATATTGCCAGCATCTGATCCAGCACCTTTTTGTCACTGGAGCGGAAATTCTTGTCGGGATGATACTGTTTGCTGAAATCGTAATATTTTTTCTTGATCTCCCGCTCCGTCGCCGTGGGGTCGAGTTTGAAAATCTGATAGTAGTTCTGACGGGTCATGTCATGGAGGCGCTGCGCCAGCTCTTCCCGGGTTCTCTCCCGCTCCGTCTCTCTGTCGCCGGCGGCGATACCAACGATGGACACAAGCCCCAAACTGTAAAGACCGAAGAGCACCTTGAGCACTTCCAACGGCTCCAGGTCGTGTCTTGCGGCGATATCGCCGATACTCTCCTTGCCGTTCACGTCCCCCAGGATGAAAGCCTCCGTCTCTGACAGCTCGAGGTCACCCCGGGAGAGCGGCGGGGCCCCGGCGAGATCAAAGAGGGCATCCCACGACTGGAATACCTGCAGGATCTCCTTTTCTTCATAGTATCGCCAGAGCCCTTCCAGCATGATCCGTCCCACGCTCAATTTGAGCTGGATCAGATCGAAGCTGCGCAGATCGGTTTCAAAAAAGTGGGCCAGGCCCTGTCGCCAGCCGAAGAGGCTGATGAGAATCTCTTCCACTTTGGTTTTGGTGAGCCAGATCAGATCGTTGGGTGAGATGATCCTCAGTTTGACCAGGGCATTGCCTTGGAGGAGATTCTCTTTTTCACTGAGTGCCCGGACCGCCTCATACTGCTCCTCGTTGATCTTTCCCCGGCGGAGCAGAACGCTGCCGCACCGGTCCGACTCCATGTTGGATGTGGCGGAGATGACGGCGCCGCCCTGAAAATAGACCCGCACATCCATGGGGGGGTGGAGCAGCTGCAGCACACCGGTCTGTCTCTGCTTGATGAGATCGAGGAAGATCTCCGACAAGTTGGTATCGGACAGGCCGAAGCTCAACCGCTTCCACTTGGGGTCCAGCGTCTCCCGCCCCCGGCCGGCTTTCTTACGGTCCCGGGCGCTTTGCTTGTCCCCTCCCGCCCGGATGATCCCCTTCTCCAGGAGTCGGATCAGGGTGATGCAGGTCTCGGTCTGGGAGAGACCGCTGATCAGGGTCACCTCCTTGGCCGTGCTCTTCCCGTCGATC
>CAYUBU010000303.1:0-13488 GCA_964443105.1 uncultured Nitrospirota bacterium | reverse complement strand
TCACCGTGAGGACCCCATGGCGGTGGAGCAGTTCTGCCAGCGGGGTGTCGACCTGCAGATCCGTTTCCTCCTCGCCGCGGAGGAGAATTTCCTTTTCCGTGACCCCGAAATCCAGGGCGCCGCGATCCTTGAGGAAGCAAGCCAAGCGATTATAGATGCGCTCCACCGCCGGCAGGACCGCAGGGTGAGAGGGCGGATAGAGCCCCAGGACTTTCAGGGATGCCATAAAATCTCGCAAAATACCCTGAATTTCGTCCAAATAGATCTTTGATTCTGAGGACGGTGTCGTTTCCAAGACGTATTTACTCCATGAGTCAATAAAATTATAACATTTGCACCTCTGATAGACAATTTTTTTCGGCATTCTTTTGACAAAAAGGCTTTATCGGCCATTCGGGCTCCGGAGGGTCTAAAATGGCGGGAAACAAGGATCTTCCCTCCATTCCGGGGGCAACGCCGAAACACGCTGCCCCGACTCCAGTCAATCGCCCCGCCGGCGAGACAGCAAGACCCATGGTTGCCGAATGACGGGCCATGGATAGGGCCCACCGCGGCCATTTGACCAGAAACGACGGTCGGCATGAGACGGAAATCCTGGATGTCAAAAACCGCTTGTCGTCTGTTCCGTTTAATGATAAATTTCCCTCCACGCGTGTTTCCGGCACCTCCGGCTCGACCTCTTGGAGAAAGCCGGACCAACCCCAAGCCCCTGAGGTACCATGAGCAGACAAGGCGATCAGAGACGAACCCCCCGGGCCCCGGTTTCGATTCGGGTCGATTATGGGACGGTGGATGATTTCTTCTGGGACTTTGCCCGGAACATTAATGAAGAAGGGGTCTTCGTGGAATCGAACAAACCGCTCGCCGTCGGGACGGCGGTCAAGGTGAAATTCTACCTCCCCAATCTCACTGAACCGATTGAAACCATGGGAGAAGTGCTCTGGGTGAATACCGGCTCAGGCCAGCCGAAGGGTTCCGCACCGGACATGGGGGAGGACGAAACCGCCGACAAACCGGGCATGGGCATCCAGTTCAAAGGCCTGGACGCAAAGGGCAAAGCGGCCATCAACGGCCTGGTCCAGGAACTGCGAAAGAAGTAACCTGCCGCCATCCACAGGGGTGCCACGGGGCCTAAGCCAGGCGCCCTTCCCGGGCCCGGTCTTCAAGTCTTACCCGACCAATTTCCATCTCAAAACAGCTCCCCGGAGGCGTCATGCCTCCGGGGATAGTGGCATCAGCCATGGCGCCTTTTCTTCCGGGATCCTGCAAGAAGACCGACGACTCCGGTCCCGATGAGGAGCAGGGATGCCGGCTCGGGGACAGCCGCGCTATTGGGCGCCCCCGGCGTCCCGAAGTCGCCGGCCCCATAGGCCAAGCCTTCGTCGGCGGCGCTGAACCAATTGGTCCCCAGGCTGTTGTCCCCGGTACCGATAAAACAAATAGACGCCCCCGCGGCCGAAGGGAAGTCCCCGGCGCCGTAATCGAGACTGTTGACAAGATTGTCCGCCGGGTCCCACATGGACAGGCTGTCCCCGGAATTACCCAAGGCGAGGGCACTTCCGTAAGCATAGCCCGGGGCAAAACCGCCATTCACCGCGGGATCGCCACTGCGGGCCAGAGCCAGATAGCCGCCCGCCGGAATGATCAGCCCCGAGGAAATCGTAAAGGAGCCGGCGGCATCGGCAAAAGAGTACCCCTGAAGATTGACGGCATTCCCTGAATTGTAGATTTCAAACCATTCTCCACTGCTGTCACTGACGGCACTCGGGTTGTACATGATCTCGTTGATCATGAGCCCGGCACTCCCGGGAGCGGCTCGAAAAGACAGGAGCAGAAAAAAAAGACAAGCCAGGTTTATTTTTGTCATGGTGGTCATGGTCAAACTCCTCCTCTTGAAGAATAAAGGGTTGTCATGTCGCGATCGGATCGCCCGGTCTGTCTCTTGGGTTCCTCTTTTTACAAAGCGAGTCGATGAGTTCGGGCAGAGAGGAGTTCTAGAAGGGGTGTTGCTGTGGAATGAATCTGCGAGCAGGCCCGCCATGCCAGGTACCGCGTTCGGGCCCGAGGTCAGCAGCCGGTCGGCCGTTCTCTTTTCACCTCCTTTCTCGTGGGGTTCGGCCTCAAGTGCTGGCCCCTTGGAGAGTAATAGTAACGGGGCCCGGAAAAAGTCGCGAATTTTTTTGCCTTTCCCGGAACCAAAAGGGCGGGCTGGCGGATCCCTGATCATGAGATGGGAGAAACATCCACGCTCAAAGGACGGGGCTTTCGCCCCCCGACAAGGGGGTCGCCCCATGGCCCCTGTTCCAGAGTCCCTCTTTTGACACCGGGGTGGCGCACCCTGCCGGTTGTATCACGAGGCGTCATTCCCCATACCAAACCCCCGGAACCGTTCGCACGGAACGGCACGGGCGCCGACGGGGCCCGAAGACGGGGGTTTTGGGGAAATAAACAAATAGCTTGCATTCATCGGATTTTTTGTGCTATTAAACCCTTTCCGCCAGGCGCCGCCGGGCGGGGAAAGAGCTCCTTGCTCCGAACAAGCGGTTCGGGGCTACTCAACCCGTGAGGAGATGCCCATGAACTACTACGAATCCATCTTTATTCTCAATCCCGACCTCCCATCCGACCAGGCTGAGAAAATCCAGCAGACCATGACCGCCATCGTCGAAAAGAGCGGCGGCGCCATTCATGTTGTCGAGAATTGGGGTGTGAAGCGGCTCGCCTATCATGTCAAGAAGTTCAAGAAGGGAAACTACATCTTTATGCAGTTCGCCGGTGACGGGCCGGCCCTTCTGGAGCTGGAAAGAAACTACCGCCTCAATGACGGAGTCATCAAATACATGACGCTGAGCATCGAGAAGGACACCCTCAAACCGGCTGAGGCGGTGGCTAAACCGGCAACCGAACAGACAGAATCAGGAGAATAACTGATGCGACCGAGACGAGACGACAAGGACAAGAAGAAGAAAAAGAAAAAGACTTTTTATCGCAAGAAGGTCTGCCGTTTCTGTGAAAACAAGATTGAGGTTATCGATTACAAGGACATCAAGCTCCTGAGAAACTTCGTCACGGAACGGGGCAAGATCATTCCCCGGAGGATCTCCGGTACCTGCGCCCCCCATCAGCGCAGACTGACCGTATCTATCAAGAGAGCCCGGAACATCGCTTTTCTTCCCTTCGCCGAGTCCTGATAACATCCATGCACGGGACGTGGCGGAATTCCACTGAGCCTTCGAAGGAGTTCTGATTGGAACGGATCGTGATTCTTGGCGGCACACCCCTGAAGGGTCGGGTAGAGATCAGTGGCGCCAAGAACTCTGCTCTTCCCGTTCTGGCGGCAACCCTTTTGTCCTCCGATATTTGCCGCCTCACCAATGTGCCTGAACTCCGGGACGTCAGCACCCTGACAAAACTCCTCGCCTCCCTGGGAGTGAAAATTGAAAAACCCGAGCCCCGGAGCCTCGTGCTCGACCCGACGGAAATCTCCGGATACGAAGCCCCTTACGAGTTGGTTAAGACCATGAGAGCTTCGGTTCTGGTCCTGGGGCCCCTGGTCGCCCGCTTCGGACGGGCCCGGGTTTCTCTGCCCGGGGGATGCGCCATTGGAGCCAGACCGATTCATCTTCACCTCATGGGGCTGGAAAAACTGGGGGCTTCCATACGGATCGACAAAGGCTACGTCTTTGCCGAAAGCCGTCGCCTCCGGGGCGCCCGGATCTACCTCGACGTACCCACGGTCACCGGCACCATGAACCTGATGATGGCTGCCGCCCTGGCCCAGGGGACGACCTGTTTGGAGAATGCCGCCTGTGAACCGGAAGTGACGGAACTGGCTGAAGCCTTGAACCGGATGGGTGGCGGAATTTCGGGCGCCGGAACGGACCATATCGTCATTGATGGGGTCGACACCCTTTCAGGCATGGACTATCGGATCATGCCGGACCGGATTGAGACGGGCACCTTTCTGGCCGCAGGTGCCATCACCGGCGGGGACATTACTCTGGATCGATGCCGCCCCGATCATCTTGAAGCGGTCATCGAAAAGATGGCCGCCGCGGGGGTTGAAGTAGAGTGCCGGGAGAACCAGTTGCGGGTCAAGGGGAATGGCGCCCTTCGCGCTGTTGACATCAAAACCGGCCCATACCCCGCCTTTGCCACCGACATGCAGGCCCAGTTCATGGCCTTGATGACCCTGGCCGAGGGGACCAGTGTCATCACCGAAACCGTTTTTGAAAACCGCTTCATGCACGTGGCTGAGCTGCGGCGTATGGGCGCGGACATCAAGGTACAGGGAAACAATGCCGTGGTGCGCGGCGTCAAAGAGTTGAGCGGCGCCCCCTTGATGGCCACAGACCTCCGGGCCAGCGCCTCCCTGATCCTGGCCGGTCTGGCGGCTGCTGGAGAAACCATCGTCTCCAGAATCTATCACCTGGACCGGGGGTATGAGCGTATCGAAGAAAAGTTCAAGAAGCTCGGCGCCCGTATTTTTAGAGAGCAGGAAGCCCGGAAAGAGGCGTAACCGAAATATGGCGCGAGGGACTGGCCTATCAGGCTGGAGATCTTGAGCCGGGGAGGAGTTATGATTAGAGCCGTCGTGACCGGCGCCGCCGGGCGGATGGGACAGCGGATCGTCCGCATGCTTCATGAGGAGGGGGGAATCGCGTTGAGCGGCGCCCTTGAAAGAGAGGGCCATCCGTCGGAAGGCGCTGACGCAGGGGGGATCGCCGGCATCGGCCCCATAGACGTCCCCCTCACGACGGCCCTTAAACCCCTGCTCCACGATTGCGACGTGGTGATCGATTTTACCCATCCCGACGTCATGGAAAAAACCCTGGAGGCCACAGCCGCCGCCGGCAAGGCCTTTGTCTCGGGCACCACGGGCTTGACGGACCGGCAGATGGCCCTGGTCCGGACCCAGGGGGCGAAAATTCCGGCCCTGCTGGCACCCAACATGAGTATTGGCGTCAACCTTTTGCTCAAGCTTCTCCCCCTGGTGGCAACGGCCCTGGGGGATGCCTACGATGTGGAAATTCTTGAAGCCCACCACCACTTCAAAAAAGACGCGCCCTCCGGTACGGCCAACAAGCTGGCTGAGGTGATTGCCGACGCCTTGAAAAGGGATCCCGCCACCGCCTATACCCATGGCAGGTGCGGCATGGTGGGTGAGCGAAAGTCCGGGGAAATCGGCATCCACGCGATTCGGGGCGGCGACATCATCGGCGACCATACGGTCATGTTCTGCGGCAAAGGGGAGCGGGTCGAAGTGGTGCACCGGGCCACGAGCCGGGATACCTTTGCCTCCGGCGCGGTCCGGGCGGCCAAGTGGATTGTGGGCCGGCAGCCGGGCCTCTATTCCATGCGCGACGTTCTGGGGCTCTGAGAAGCCTTCACCCTCTGGAGGGATTGGCAGAGAGATCCTTCCGTTGGGAACAGTTAAATCATATCCAAGAGAGGAGGCAGTGTGGCAAAAATGGAGTTTCGACTGGCCAATCGTTTACAGACCCTTCCCCCCTATCTTTTCGCCGAACTCGATCGGCTCAGGAAGGCGGAGGTTGCAAAAGGTGTCGACGTCATCCCCCTGGGCGTGGGCGATCCCGATCACCGGACACCGCAAAATATCTGCGACGCCATGCACCGGGCCATCGACAAACCCCAAAACCACCAGTACCCCTCCTACGAAGGGATGCCGGCATTCCGGGAGGCCGCGGCCCAGTGGTGTCAATCCCGCTTCGGCCTCACTTTCGACCCCGCCCGTGAGGTCCTCTCTCTCATCGGCTCCAAAGAGGGGATCGGCCATATTCCCCTGGCCTTCATCAACCCCGGCGAAGTGGTCCTGGTGCCCGATCCGGGATACCCGGTCTACGAAATCGGAACCCTCCTGGCCGGCGGCGAGGCCTATCTCATGCCCTTGAGTCGGGAAAGGGGATTCCTGCCCGACTTGAACGCGATCCCCGAAGAGACTTTGCGCCGGGCCCGTCTCATCTTCTTGAACTACCCCAACAACCCGACGGCGGCCACGGCGACGGCGGCTTTTTTCGAAGAAGTGGTTCACGTTGCCCGGAAATATGACCTCATCGTCTGCCACGATGCCGCCTATTCTGAAATCTACTACGACGGCAGACGTCCCACCAGTTTTCTCGAAGTCGACGGCGCCCGGGAGGTGGGAATCGAATTCCATTCCCTCTCCAAGACCTACAACATGACCGGCTGGCGCATCGCTTTTGCCGTCGGCGCTGCCGACATCATCGGGGGCCTCGGCAAAATCAAATCGAATCTCGATTCGGGCATTTTTCAGGCCGTCCAGGAGGCGGGGATCGAGGCGTTGTCGGGAGACCAGTCGGCGGTGGCGTCGATGCGCGCCCTCTACCAGGAGCGCCGGGATACGATGGTCGCGGGGCTGAGAGACGCCGGGCTGGACTGTGTGGCGCCCGAGGCCACGTTCTATCTCTGGGTCCCTGTTCCCGACGGCTACACCTCCCAGTCCTTCAGTGAATTCCTGCTGAGAAAAGCGGGGATTGCCGCCACCCCGGGCAACGGGTTTGGTGACGCCGGGGAAGGGTACATCCGCTTTACGCTGACCGTTCCGAAAGAGCGCCTTGCGGAAGCGGCGGAACGAATCAAGAAAGCCTTGTGATCCCGGCAGCCCGGCACCATCGTCAAAGAAATGTTGATAAACCGGGGGTCTTCGACTATCATTGACTTATAGCGGTGTCGTCAGAATGGCGGCATCGCCCCAGGACAACGGTCGAGGATCTTCCCATGCCCACGAAAACAGCGCATCCAGACGCCAAGGCCTCCCATCCTCTCCTCCAGGTGATCCGATTCAAGCTGGGAGACGAGGAGTTTGCGATGGATATCCTTCAGGTGGCCGAAATCATCCGGATGATGGAAATCACAAAAGTGCCCAAGGCGTCGACCCGGGTGGAAGGGGTGATCAATCTGCGGGATCGGGTCATTCCTGTGGTGGATCTTCGAAAACGCTTCGACATCGCGCCGAAAGGGGAGGATGGACAGACACGGATCATCGTCGTCAAAACGAGGCCAAAACCGATGGGCCTGATTGTCGATTCGGTCTCTGAAGTGCTCCGTCTATCAAAAGAACGGGTGGAGCCGCCGCCGTCGCTCCTCTCCAATGTGGACTCCCGGCCTATCTCCGGGGTCGCCAAGATGGGAAAGCATCTCCTGATGATACTCGACGCCAACCTCCTCCTGTCGGATCAGGAACACAGCCAGATGTAGAGATCAGCCGCGGGCCACCGAGCTGGAGCCTGCGGCCCCCCCGGAACGAGCCCAGCCATCACCCCCGATCGAGAAGTTCCCGATTCACTTCGACCTGTGCCGCCTTTCGGGCCTGCTGGAGCCAGCCGGCCAGCAGATTGTTCTGTTTCGCCGCCAGGAGTTCCTTTTTGATCGCCTCTCTGGCATCGCTGATTCCAGATTCATCGGCGGCCGTTTGAGACTCAAGATGAAGCACGTAAACCCCGGCCTCCGCCTCCACCAGCGCGGCGGGGTTGTCGGGACCGAGGGTAAATGCCGTCTTGGTAAAGTCGGGGCTCACCTGGATCTCGCTTCGGGAGAAGGGGTCGGTCCGGACGATGTCGACACCGGGATATTTGGCCGCCACCGTGTCGAAACCGGTCTTTGCCTCGAGCGATGCCACCATGGCTTCCGATATCTCGCGGGCATTTTCTTTCGCCCGAACGGCCAGCACCGCCTCGCTCACCTGGTCCCGCACTTCCGCAAGTTCAGGAATGGCTGCCGGTTTCCGAGCTTCCGTCTTGAGCAGAAGATACCCCCGCTCTCCCCGGACCATACCGGCGGCATCATCGGCCCCTGCGGAAAAAGATTCCTCCCGGAAGGCTTCGGCCAGATCGGCCGGAACCCCCATGATCTGAGTCTCTCTTCGGGAAAAGTACCCTGTCTCCTGAAGGGTGAGGCCGGCCTGGCCGATGGTCTCACGGAAATCCTTTCCCCGGCGGATCGTATTGTAGAGGGCCATCGCGTTTTTTCTCGCCAGCCGCATGGCCGGTTCCGACTTGATCTCCCGAAGGATCTCCTCCCGGGCTTCCGCCAGGGGCTTGGCCTCTTCCGGCCGCTTCTCCTCCACCTTGATGATGTGGAATCCGAAACGGGTACGGATTATCGGGCTGACTTCGCCCGGCGCCAGGCCAAAAGCCGCCTCTTCAAACTCTTTAACCATCACACCCCGCTCGAAGAACCCCAGATCACCCCCCCGGGCCGCCGTGGAGTCATCGGAGTTCTCTCGGGCAAGGGCGGCGAAATCCGCGCCCTCCCGAACCTGAGCCAGGAGCCCCTCGATTCTTTCCCGGGCCGCCTCGATCGCCGCCTCATCCCCGTCCTGGGGGGCCCGAATGAGAATGTGCCGGGCCTGAACCCGTTCCGGCTGGACATAGAGGCTCCGATTGTCGGCGTAGTACTTTTCAATCGTCTCATCGGTGACGGGAATGTCATCAAAGAAATCCTGAGGGGTCACGTAAGTAAAGACGGCATTCACCTGATCGTCGGTTCTGAATTCCTCTTTATGGAGGTCATAATATGCCACGATCTCCTCCTCCGTCGGCTTACCCTCGGGCGCCCGGTCCTCCGCCTTGATGAGGGCATAGGACACGGTCATTCGCTCGTTCTGCTCCAGATACTTGGCGTAGATCTCATCTTCCGAGACCTTCACCGAATCCTGCATCAGGCTCTGAACTTTGGTCACCCGAAGATCGGAACGGAGGTCCTGTTCAAAAACGGATGGCGTGAGACGATTCTGGGCCAGGAAGGCGCGGTAGACTTGGGCGTTGAAGCTGCCCTGCTCCTGAAACGCGGGAATGCTCTGAATGGCCGCGGCCAACTCTTCATCGCCCACCTCCACATCCATTTTCTCTGCCTGGAGCTGAAAGAGCCGCCGGCTGATCATGCGGTCCAGCGCCTGTTCTTTGAGATTGAGCGCAGCGGTCAGCTCCGGCGGGAAATCCCGAAACTGGGCCTCCAGCTGACGCAATTCCCGCTCATAGTCGGCCAGGGGAATGGTTTCGGCATTCACCTTGGCGACCCAGTTCTCCGCCTCCGCCCCCCGCTGGGAGTTTCCCATACCCCAGGCGACGAAGATCGTCGTCACAAAGGCACCGATAATGATCCACATCACAAAAGACTTCATCTTGTTTCGCATCACGTAAAGCATGGGTCTTGATCTCCCTTCAGAATAAAACGCAGGCCTGGAGCCAAAGCGGCATGGCCGCCAAAAAAGTCCGGTCATTCTAATATAGAAAGGGGCAATTTACAATTATAATTTTATCTGTCAAGTTTTCCCGTCATAGTTTTTCCTTGAAAAAAAACCCTTCTTTCTATATAGTTATACTAATTCACGTTCTAATTCGCCTGCAAGAAAAGACAGGGCGTCACCGTTGCGCAGCATTGGGAGACCGGTCTGTATTGCGCCGTTTTACCCTAAAAGGGAGTAAATTCCATGATATTGGATACGATCCTGAGCTGGGTCTCCAGCGACCTGGCCATCGATCTCGGTACGGCCAACACGCTGGTCTACGTCAAAGGCAAAGGGATCGTTCTGAATGAGCCGTCGGTGGTGGCCATCCAGAGAGATACGGGCAAGGTGCTCCAGGTCGGCAAGAATGCAAAGATCATGGTGGGGCGAACCCCGGGCAATATCGTCGCCATTCGCCCCATGAAGGACGGCGTCATTGCCGATTTCAACTATACGGAAGCCATGCTCCGCTATTTCATCCAGAAGGTGCACAATCGCAAGTCCCTCATTCGCCCCAGGATCATCATCAGTGTACCGTCGGGGGTGACCCAGGTTGAGCGTCGTGCCGTTCGGGACTCTGCCCAGTCCGCCGGAGCCCGGGAAGTCTATCTCATTGAGGAGCCCATGGCCGCGGCCATCGGAGCCGGCCTTCCCATCACCGAAGCCAGCGGTAATATGGTGATTGACATCGGGGGCGGCACCACAGACATTGCCATCATTTCTCTCTCCGGTATCGTCTACAGCAAATCGGTCCGTACCGGGGGTAATAAAATGGATGAGGCCATCATTCAGGCCATCAAGAAGAAATACAACCTTCTTGTGGGTGAACGAACGGCCGAGGAGATCAAGATCGAGATCGGATCGGCCTTTCCCGTGGAGGAAAACAAGTCGATGGAAGTGAAGGGGCGAGACCTGGTTTCGGGAATTCCCAAGACCATCGTCATCAGCGAAGAAGAGATCCGGGATGCCTTGAACGAACCTGTCTCCCAGATTGTGGAAGGGGTGAAGGTGGCACTGGAGAACACGCCCCCTGAGCTCTCTGCCGACATCGTGGACAAGGGCATCGTGCTGGCCGGGGGAGGGGCCCTGCTCCGGGGCCTGGATATCCTGCTCCGGGAAGAAACGAGCCTTCCCATCACCATCGCCGACGATCCCCTCTCCACCATCGTCCTCGGCACCGGACAAGCGCTCAACGAAATCGAATTGCTCAAGCAGATCTCCATTCGCTGAGCGGGAGCCGAATTCTCGGATACGCCATGTCCATATCGGGTTTTCTCGAACGATTCCGCCATTCCCTCAAACTCCTGCTGCTCCTTGTGGTCTCCCTAGGGCTGATGACCCTTCACGCCGGCAAGGAGAAGGGATTGCACAAGCCCCTCTCCTTTCTATTTGAGATGACAGCCTGGATGGAGAGCGGCCTCTCACGGGCAGCCCTCGGCACCCGGGAGATGTACTCGGGGTATGTTGATTTCGTCCATGTGAAAGGAGAAAATCGGGCTCTGGTGGAACGGGTGGCCCTTCTGGAAAACAAGCTCCACGAACAGCGGGAAGTGAAGCTTGAAAACGAGCGCCTCCGGAAACTCCTGGCGTTCCAGGAGTCGGTCCCTTTCACCCTGCTCCCCTCCAAAGTGATCGGCAAAGGCTTTAACAGCTGGTCGAGGACCCTGCTCATCAACCAGGGCCGCACAGCCGGCGTGGTGGAGGGGATGGCGGTGGTCCGGCCCGAGGGGGTGGTGGGGCGGGTCTTGACGGTCTCTCCCAGTTTCTCCCTGGTCCAGCTCATCATTGACAGCAACAGCGATATCCCCGCCATCTTTCAGCGGACCCGTGCCGAAGGGATTGTGGAAGGGAAAATCTCCAATCAGTGCCGGGTGAAATATCTGAACCGTATTGCCGATGTTCAGGAGGGCGACGTGGTGATCTCCTCCGGCCTGGGCGGCGTCTACCCCAAGGGTCTGATCGTGGGGTCGGTCTTCTCTGTCCAGAAGAAACCCTACGGCCTGTTTCAGGAGGTGACCATTACTCCCGCTGTCGACTTTTCAAGAATGGAAGAAGTGTTCGTGGTGCGAAACGACAAGCTGGAAGAGTACGAGCTTCTCATGCAGAGAATTGAGGAATGAATCCTCTCCTTAAACTCTTGCTGGTGACCCTGGCAGTACCCGTGCAAACCCATATCTTCAGCCTGCTCCCTTTTCGATTTCCCCTCGACCTGACTCTGATCATCACCTACTATGTAGGCTATTTCATGGGCAAGAGCCGGGGCATGACCATGGGCGCCTACCTCGGCCTGCTGACCGATGTCCTGTCCGGGGAGATTCTGGGAGCCCAGATGTTTCTGAAAACCTTAACGGGCTATCTGGCTGCGGTCTTCGGATTCGGCATTTTTTCCCGGGATTTCCCGGTTCATTTTCTCTCCCTGGCACTCTTTTCTTTCCTTAACGGCTTTATGACCCTGCTGCTCGTAAACCTATTCGGCGCCGCTATCCCCTGGAAAGAGGCAATGGTCGCGGTCATACTCCCGACGATGGGGCTCACCGCCCTGGTCGGATCGCTCTACATTTTCCTGAAGGGAAAGAATAGAATGGATCATGGAAGCCTGTCGGAAGGGGAGAGGCAAAATTAGGCGCAGGACCGAAACGAGGGAGCATTAAGGTTTGTCAAGCTATTACCACAGTCCGGCACTGACCATACTCAAAAGACGGATCCGAATTGTATCGGCTCTGCTGGTTTTCGGTTTTCTCGTCCTCATTGCGCGCATGTGGTATCTGCAGATCCTCCACGGCAAGGACTACAAGGAGAAATCCCAGAAACAGCGGATACGCATTCAGCGGGTCCTCTCCCCCCGGGGTGAATTTCTCGACCGGGAAGGAAAAGTTCTCGTCGATACGAAGCCGGGATTCAACGTGACCCTGACCCTGGAAGACGTGAAGGACCTGAACGCAACCCTGGGCCGCTTTTCTCAACTCCTGGCCATCCCCCTTGACGAGTGCCTCAAGACCGTCCAGGCCGCCCGGTCAAACGGTATCCGGAAATTTCAGCCGATCCGGCTCCTGTCCAATGTGGACTGGAAGACCGTGGCACTACTGGAAGCCCATCAAATGGAGCTGGGCGGCATTTCCGTGTCGCCGGAACCGCTGCGCAACTACCGGTACAACGAACTTGTGGCCCACGCCTTCGGCTATATGGGAGAAATCAACCCGGGGGAACTGCGCCGGGAAAGTTACAGCGCTTACCGGATGGGCGATGTCATCGGCAAGACCGGCCTAGAGCGGGAACTGGAGGGACATCTGAAGGGGTCCGACGGCCAGCGCCAGGTGGAGGTCAACTCCCTGGGCAGAATCATCCAGCAGACAGCCGAACGACCGCCGGAGCCGGGCAACCGCATCCGGCTTACCATCGATTACGATCTCCAGAAGGCGCTGGAGGATGCCTTCGGAGAATCGGCCGGTGCCGGGGTAGTGCTGAATCCCAACAACGGGGAGGTCCTGGCCATCGCGAGCCGGCCGGCCTACGACCCCAACCACTTCTCCGGGGGAATTCCCAAGGCACTCTGGAGAGAACTGATCAACGACCCCAAACACCCGCTGACCAACAAGACGGCCTCGGGACAGTATCCGCCGGGCTCCGTGTTCAAGATCGTACTGGCCGTGGCGGGACTCGAGGAGAAAGCGATTTCACCCCATGAAACAACCTACTGCCGGGGCTACGTAGCCTTTGGCGGCCGGCGATACCACTGCTGGCGGCGCCGGGGACACGGGCGGGTCGATTTCTTCAAAGCCCTGGTCCAGTCGTGCGACGTCTACTTCTATGAGCTCGGTCAGCGTCTCGGCATCGACAAAATCGAGGAATACGCCACCAACATGGGCCTCGGTCAAAAGACCGGGATCATGCTCGACGGCGAAAAACCGGGACTCATACCGAGCCGGGCGTGGAAACAACGGGTTCGCGGAAATCCTTGGTATCCGGGAGAAACCTTGAGTGCCGCCATCGGACAGGGATACATTCTGGTCACCCCCCTGCAGATTGCCAACCTCCTGGCCGCCATCGCGAATGGCGGCACCCTGTACCGGCCCCATCTGGCTCGCAGCATTGATGACTATCGGGGAAATCTCATTGAGGAATTCGCACCCCAGGTGATCCATGACGTACCCATCTCCGCCCAGACCTTGAATCATGTGCGCCACGCTCTGGAGAACGTGGTATCCCACAAGAAGGGCACC
>CAYUBU010000302.1:0-7555 GCA_964443105.1 uncultured Nitrospirota bacterium | reverse complement strand
GTAATAGATTTACTCATGCAATATCCGGGCTAGTCCACCCCCCTCTCCACCTCGGTTGGTCACAATTTTCCTCCTTTCGGCGAAACTTTTCCCGTCTCCTTTTTGTCTAAAGGCACAAAAGAACCGATGTGCAACCTTGCTCAAAGGAGGCCCATAATGAAAAAAACTATCATTGCCATCCTCACCGTGATTTTCGCGTCCACCCTTGCTGTGCCCGCAATGGCATGGGAACGTCCGACTCGAAAAGAGATGCGCGAGTATCGTATGGATAGACAGGACGACAGGCAGGACTTCAGAAAAGATCGACGCGGCGATCGGCAAGATTTCAGGCAGGACCATCGCGGGGACCGACAGGATGCCCGAAAGGACCGCCGGGACGACCGCCAGGACTTTCGGGGTGAAATGAGGGAGAACCGCGACGACTTTCGGGAAGCTGAAACCAAACAAGAACGTTGGGAGGTGAGACAGGAGGTACGAGACGACCATCAGGACTTCCGCGGGGAGCGCCGTGAAGACCGCCACGAGTTTCGGAACGAGCGTCGGGACGACAGGCAGGATTTTCGTGGAGAGCGCAGGGAAGATCGACAAGCTTTTCGACAAGAAAAACGGGATGACTTGCGGGATCTTTTCGCCGAGTAGAATAACCGAGGTCGGTCAGCTTCGAAGGACGTGCCAGGAAAGGCGATCTGCTTGCCCCCCAGGCAGGGCGTCTTGCGCGCACCAAGGAGGCCCTGTGAGGCATTAATGGCTCACAGGGCCGCTTTGCGTTGCTGAGAAAAGCGCTCTTGGCCAAGATCAAGACCGATTTCACCGCCCGCTCGCTAGGCTCGCTCGAGACGCAGAGGGCGCGGAGAACAGCACTTCCTTGCAAAAGCAAAAGCCAATACCGCATCACCGCAAAGACACCGAGGACGCAAAGAAAAGCAAATCCTTGCGAAAAGCAACAAGCGAACACCACTCACCACCAAGGGCACAAAGAATACAAAGACCTTGTTACCGAAGAGGGCGCGGAGAAAAGGGCTCTTGGCCAGGATCAAAACCGATTTCACCGCCCGCTCGCTAGGCTCCCTCGAGACGCAGAGGGCGTAGAGAACAGCGTTTCCTCTAAAAAAAAAAATCAATAACGCTCACCGATAATACGCCAAGCTGGCAAATAAAAGAAACTCCCTCACCCTTGAACGCAGTCAGGACCTTGGCGGAGACCTTTTGGACAAATTTGAGATCGGCTTTCGTCATGAACCTAGTTAGTGTCCATCCGGAAACGCTTCACCTCTGGATGGTTACAACAAATTGTTTCCAATTCGAAAACTGACAATTTTGTGGAAGGTCAAGGAGATCAAGGAATTACGCGGAGACGTACTCGAGTACGTCGCACAAGTAATTCCACAGATCGACGCAGAGATTTCGCAAAAGGGGCGTTTCCGGATGGGAACTAGTTAGGTTTCCGGCCTACGGCCTCACTTGTCAAAGCTGCAGGACGCGGCTATGGTTTGATAGCGGATACTTAATCCAACCGTTTTGCGAGGGCCTATTGGAATGTTCGACATCGACGCCATTCGGGCAGCAGCCATTACCTTGCAGGGACGTTTCCGACGGACCGAACTGATCCATTCCCACTACTATTCGCAACGGGTCGGCGTGCCTCTTTTCTTCAAATGCGAAAACCTTCAGCGCACCGGTTCCTTCAAGATCCGCGGGGCCTTCAACTTTCTGGCCAACCAGTCACCGGAACAGCTGGAAAAAGGGGTTGTTGCTGCCTCCGCCGGCAACCATGCCCAGGGGGTTGCCCATGCCGCTGCCTTGGCCGGCATCCCCGCATTGGTGGTAATGCCGGAAAGTACTCCGCTGGCCAAGGTGCAGGCCACCCGCGCCTACGGCGCCGACGTCAGGCTTCATGGGGAGACCTTCGATGAAGCCGCAGCACTGGCACATCAGCTTCAGCAGGAGCGGCAGATGCTGTTCGTTCCGGCCTTCGACCACGAGCTGATCATGGCCGGGCAGGGCACGGTTGGGCTTGAAATTCTTGAAGAACTCCCCCAAGCCGACACTCTGGTGGTTCCCATCGGCGGCGGCGGACTGATCTCCGGCATCGCCACCGCGGCCAAGACCATGAAGCCGGAAATCCGAATCATCGGCGTGGAAGCCGCCGGGGCACCCGCGGCCCTTCTGTCCCATCGCCAAGGGGAGATTGTCACACTTGGCGCAGCCTACTCGCTGGCCGACGGCATCGTCCTAAAGCGGATCGGCAAGCTGACCTTCCCGGTCATTGAACAGCTGGTGGATGACATTGTCACCGTCGAGGAGGAAGCGATTGCCCAGACTATTGTCAGTTTAATGGAGAAAGGAAAGCTGGTGGTCGAGGGGTCCGGCGCCGTGGGACTCGCCGCCCTGCTTTACGGCCCCCAGGGAATCGCCCGCGGTGAAACTGTCTGTGTTCTTTCCGGGGGAAACATCGACGTGCAGACTATTGCCCGGGTGGTAGAGCGAGGGATGCTTGCCGAAGGACGGTTTCTCAAGATCCGGGTGGAACTGGTCGACGCCCCCGGCGCCTTGGCGCGGCTGTCTGCCCTGGTTGCCGAGCTGGAGGCCAACATTTTCCACATCAGCCACGACCGCCGCACCGCCGCCGTCCCCCTGGGGCGGGCCGAAGTGCACCTGGAACTTGAAACCCGGGGGCCGGAACACATCGGGGACATCCTCGACCGCCTGAAGGAGGAAGGCTATGAAGCCCGGGTGCTGCCCTGATATCACTTGCTGCAAGGCTTTTTCAGTGATCTCAAACAACGGAGAACGGGGTCTCACCCTATCTGGGGGTTTCCAAAGACCGCAGAGGTCGCCGAGAAAAACGCTCTTGGGTAAGGTCAAAACCGGTTTCACCGCCCGCTCGCCAGGCTCGCTAGAGACGCAGAGGGCGCAGAGAAGAACACTTCAGTGTAAACAGCAATTCGGTGAAATAGGGTCAGGCCTACACATTCTACATTTCGACATGGACATCAACTAGCCGCTCGACCTCCAAACAATAATGTGCAATGTGTCGGTCTGACCCCAATAGCTTTCCTCTTCACTCTTTCTCTTCGCTCTCGGCATCAAATTCCCCGATCAGCGAAGTGGTGTCCCAGCCCGCATCAAGGTGTTCACCTGGGGTGTGAAATTCGGACAGGAGCAGCTGCTCCAGGTCCGCGATCTGCTGACGTGCCTGACTGAGATATGTTTTTCTGTCGTGCCGCAGATGACGGAGCGTGGTCACCGATTTTTCATCATGGTGCCGGAAGGTTCTGGCTGCCCGGTAAGCCTGATGGGAACTGAAACCGAGCTGGCGCAAGGTATCAATCCCGGTGCGCAGGGAGGTGTCCAGCGTCTGTCTGTAGACGTGATCAACCCCGGCATCAAGGAGTTCATAGGCCTGTGTCCTCCCTGGAGCACGGGCATAAATGGACAAATGGGGGAAATGCTTCTTGATCATACGGGCAATGGCAACAGTCTCTTCGTGTTCATTGACAGCGAGAATGATCCCCTTTGCCTTGTCCGCACCAGCTGTGAGGAGCAGATCATGGCGCGATGCGTCGCCGTAAAAGACCTTCAGGCCAAGCTTGCGCAGCACTTCCACGTTATCAGAGTCAACATCCAATACGGTGATGCCCACACCATTTGCCCGGAGCAGGCGCCCTACGATGCTCCCGTAGTTTCCAAATCCCGCAATAATAATGGGATTGCTTTCATCAACCACGTCCGCTTCTCCCGTTTCCTTCTCTTTAGTCCCGAACCGGGGTTGCATCAGTTTTTCGTGGAGAAGCAGGAACATCGGCGTCAATGCCATGGAAATAACAACAGCGGTTATCAGCGGGTTGGCAAGACTGTCATCAATCACGAAATTCTGGACGGCAAAAGAGAAGAGCACAAAAGCGAATTCACCGCCTTGAGCAAGTGCCAGGGCGAAAAGCATAGACTGGTCTATCCCCATTTTGAAAATCCTGCCAAGCACAAGCAGCACGGCCAATTTCAACAGGAGAAGCCCTCCCACAAGCAAGGAGATGGTTCCCGGGCTTGAAGCAATCACTTCAACGTCGACCGAAGCGCCCACCGAGATGAAGAAAAGGCCGAGCAGGAGCCCTTTGAAAGGCTCGATGTGCCCCTCCAACTCGTGACGGTATTCACTGTTTGCCAGAACAACGCCGGCCAGGAATGTCCCGAGTGCCGGACTGAGGCCGACCCTGGACATGAGAAGTGCAATGCCGATGATCAACAGGAGGGCTGCCGCTGTGAAAAGCTCTCTCAGCTTTGTTCGGGCAACAATGCGGAAGAACGGCCTCACCAGAAAGAGCCCGCCGGCAATGATGGCAGTGATGACACACACAATGACCAGCGCCTGGGCCCAGCCGGGAAAGCCTTCCACCCAAAGCGTGTGCATGTGGGCTGAATCCGCTCCATTAACGCCCCTAGCCCCAGGGACAGCCAAAAGCGGCATGAGGGCAAGCATGGGGATGACCGCGATGTCCTGGAAAAGCAGGACCGAAAAGGCACTCTGACCGGCATCGGTATTCATCAGGTTCTTCTCGTTCAGTGTCTGTAGTACAATGGCAGTGGACGAAAGTGACAGGATCATGCCGATGGCAAGGGACATCTGAAAAGGAAATTTCAGCGCCATGACTGCCGCAGTGATCACCGCTGTCGTGAGGCATACCTGCAGTCCGCCCAATCCCAGAATGGGGCCCCTCAGACGCCACAGCAGAGAGGGCTGTAGTTCAAGGCCGATGAGAAAGAGCATCATCACCACGCCGAACTCGGCAAAATGCATGACATCCTGACCTTCCTCACCGATCAATCCGAGACCATAGGGCCCGATGACGAAACCGGCGATGAGATAACCCAGGACCGATCCGAGCCCAAGCCGTTTTGCCACCGGTACGGAGATGACTGCTGCTGCAAGATAAACAAATGCCTGAAAAAAGAAACCTTCTCCGTGCAAACAAGACTCCTTTATTCCATGAGAATACGGTTCAGATCCAAATTCAGTCGGGATAACCCGCGGGCAGCTTCAAAATCGACCTTGCCGTCACGGAGCGCCGTGATAATTCTCCGATAGTCGGCGCCGTGCTGTGCGATCTGCTCTTTTGTCAGCTTATGGGTGCCGTGGACCACAAAGGGGCGCAGATAATCCATACCGCAAACATAGGCCGTCTGGGCGATGGGGGTCAGAAACTCGCTCAGTGTACGCTTATGAAAACCCTCTTTGCTGTAGAGGGACTCCCTGCCTCCCGTCGAAATGACGCTGAGCAGCTTTTTCCCCCGCAGGGCCGTTCCCTCCTGCCCATATGCCCATCCGTGCGTGAGCACAAGATCCTGCCATTCTTTCAGGATGGCCGGCGTGCTGAACCAGAGAATCGGATGATGGAACACAATGATATCGTGGTCTTCCATGAGCCGCTGTTCCGGACGGACACGTATGTGCAGGTCCGGATAGGCTTCATAGAGGTCGTGAATCGTGACGTCCTCAAGATCGCTGATGTAACGGATGAGGCGCCTGTTGACCCGGGACTTCTGAATTGCCGGATGGGCAAAGAGGATCAGGACCCGGTTGGGCTGCTTCTGCATACTCTCCTTAACCGATAAATTATCAGGGTATACTACCAAAAAGCAATGGGATATAGAATACTTTTTTGACGGAAGTCAGGCGAACATATTCATCTATCACCCGTAAACTCCGGGAGTCGCCTTGTCATCAACCCAATAAAATGGTAAAGTTTTGTAACTTCTGAGAAGAAGTCCATCTTTTATCATTCATCTGTTATTGTATCGAATCACAGGAGGTCATATGAAATCCAAAAGTGTTATTGCTGTCATCACTCTGCTCATTCTTTCAGCCGGCCCGGCCCTCGCGGGGTTGAAAGCCGTGGACAAGGAAGGGGGAATTACTCTGATTTCCGATGGAAAATTCAAGCATGTAAGTCCGGAAGATGGAATGAGCACCATCTCTGATTCTCAAAAAGGAACCATTACCATAATCAATGAACGCGAAAAAACATACGCTTCTGGAAAACCTCAGGATTTCTGCAAAGGTATGAAGGAGATGATGGATTCGGTAAAGGAGATGATGGATGCGGCGATGGCCGATATCCCGCCCGAACAGAGAGCCATGATGGAGGAGATGATGAAGCAATCAACGCCTACTTCTCCTGCCAAAAAACCTTCGGTGTCGATTAAAAAAGCAGGGAAAGGCGGGAAAGTCGCCGGTTGGGACACCGACAAGTATGAGGTCTTTGTCGACGGCAAACTGTATGAAGAGTTATGGCTCGTAACCCACAGCACTATTTTAAAAGAACTGGCAAAAATGGACTTCAAAATCTTCCAGGAATTCAGTTCCTGTGCTGCAAGTCAGGATGGCGGAGGGTATGATCCTGAAAATTCCCCGGAATACATAAAATTAATGCAAGAAGGCTTGGAAGTCAAAACCGTAAGCCGTGGTCCTGTGGAACAGGATTCGAGCGATACAGTGTCATTGGAAAAAAAAGATATACCAGATAGCAAATTTAGAGTATCCGCTGACTTCCGTAAGGTCAGCATAATGGAGATTTTCTCCATGGAATAAGACTAAGGTTAAATAGGCTCAGGCCTACACATTCTACATTTCAACATGGACATCAACCAGCCGCTCGACCTCCAAACCATAATGTGTAATGTATAGGTCTGAGCCCAATAGCCTTTACGGGGACCTGTCCCTGGTTTCTTCCTAAAGGTAAAATGAAGGTCTGACCCCAATGCTTTTGGATGTCATCCATCCCTATGGGGTCTGGCAGAATTCTGATTGACCGTCTAAAACCTTGGGGCCCCTACGGAAACCCCCAACTCGCTATCCCTCATGGAGCTGTCCGGGCCAAGAGGGCAGCTCTTGTCGATGATGTTCAACTTCCAGTCAATGGTATGGGCGATCTCGTTGAGGTGATTCATCTGTGGTCCCAGCTGTTTCTTGGTTTTGCCTTCGAGCCGCTCAATCTTGGAGATGAGATCCCGCACTTGTTTATTGATCCCGGTAAGCTCATCATAAATGGAGTCGCAATAATTATCGAGGCTGTTTATGTATGCTGAAGTGATCATATCTACTTCCTCCCAATTTCAGAGAACCATTCGGCGAGCGATCATGCGCTCTTTCCCGGTTCGATTAATTCCCGTGTTTCCTTGCCCGGTTCCAGCGGCACCTTTATGAATACTATACCTGTTGAGTTTTGTTATGTCAATAGAATATAGCTAAAAACTTGACATTATCCGATTAAAGTCGCCATTTTCACGTATAGGCTTGTTGAATTAAAGTTTTTTGGCCATTTTTCAGCCCGTTTTGCCGTTTACGAGGTCTGAATCAGTACCTCTGAGGGGACGTTGTTAATTTGTTCATTCGCGGAGAATCAATAATGTAAAATGTAGGTCTGGGTATCATTGCTCTAAGTGCGTGCATTACGAGGAAGCCTTTCATTATATCGAAGAGATTGTTGAATTATCAGTCTTGAAAAAGGCACTGTCCGTGAAATAGTCTTCTTGTGACGAAACAATACAACTATTTCAA
>CAYUBU010000301.1:0-3033 GCA_964443105.1 uncultured Nitrospirota bacterium | reverse complement strand
AATAATCTTCAACGTCAATAGTCCCGTCCTGGATGGAGCGGCGGACACTGTAGGCCACGGGCTGAATGCCCTCAAGGCCGATATAAGTCGTGTCCAGAAGTTTCACCAGACCTGCAGCGGCCCAGAACTCACATATGGAGGCACCGCCGTTCATGGTGACAAACAGGTCTTTAACATCCTGGCGGATAACCTCGCGAGCCAGAGCGAAGGGCTTCTTCGTGTAGCTGAAGCCGCCCGGGCAGATGCAGGTGCCAGGCTTGACGAATGTCTTCACCGCGTCCGAGAGGGACATGATCTTGTCTTTTCCCCGCATAAAAGTGGGGATAGTCGCCTCTGCCATAACCTTTCTCCTTTCTAACTTAATCCAGTTTGAAATGGGTTGGAGTAACCCCGTTAAGTCTTGAGCTTTACCCTCTGGTTCCAGGTTGAGCGGAGAATTCTCTCCATCTCTTCCTTGCTCGCCTGGGCCTTTTCCACGATTTCGGAGAAATGACGGATACCGGTCTTGATCTCTTCCTCGATAATATCCAGAGTTTTCTCCTCTTTAACCGTGGGAACCTCATTCTTCAGGGTCTCAAGAGTCTCGGGCACCCTGCCTAACGGCACCCGCATGTCATTGTAGGCGACAGCGACAATGGTCATATCCCAGGCAGCACCGATAATCTTCTGCCAGGTTTCCATCGCCTCCTGGGGCTCAACATGCTCAGAGAGTCGCATGTCTTCCTCGGTAATCCGAGCCCTCATGCGTTTTCGCTCCATACTAACACCTCCTTCCGTTTGGCTTTCGTGTTTGTTACTTTTAATAACCGCCCTGGCGGTTATTTTTTCCTCCGGTCCTCAACCCGGGCACTGGCGGTTTTACCCTCGCCGGCAGTAGCACGGGGCAGTTCATCGGGGCCGATGAGATCCACGACTTTTGGGTTCACATCAGTGACACCCTTGACTGCAGTCTTCATCTCACCTTTCAATCGGTCTACCAGAGCCTGATCGCTCAGGAAGGCCTTGTCCTTGAGTTCGATCCTGAGGGTGAAGTGATCCATTCCCCTCTGGTCGGTTTCAATGATCATCCTGAAATTAGCTCCCATCTCCGGGAACGGTGACAGCGCTTCCTCCACCTGACTCGGAAACACGACAAGGCCGCTGATTGACACGGCGTCGTCCGAGCGGCCCTTGATGGCAGCCATTCTCGGATGGGTCCGGCCACACCCGCAGGTCGCCCAGGTCATGGCCGCAAGGTCGCGGCTCCTGAAACGGATCAGGGGGGTACCGGTGTTGACCAGGTTGGTCCACACCATTTCACCGTCCTCACCATCGCCGACAGGCTCGCCAGTATCAGGGTTGATGCACTCAGCCAACAGGTGATCGGACCAGATGTGCATCCTGATGGGCTGATCCTCACTGGCCTCGGTGCACTCACAGGTCATTCCCGGCCCGAGGAATTCTGTCATCCCGAACTCGTCATAGGCCTTGACACCGAACAACTCCTCGATCTTGACGCGTGTGGACCAGGGCCAGGGCTCGGCACCGTGGAGGCTGACCTTGCAGGTGGAATCCTTAGCCAGATCAAAGCCCTTCTCCTGGGCCTTCTGCCCAACATAGAGAGCGAAGGAAGGTGTGGCGCAGAAGGAATGCACCGGAAGATCGACGAGGATATCTACCATCCTGTCGGACTGTCCGCCGGACAGCGGAATGGGGCATGCGCCCATCCTCTGGGCCCCGTAGTGAAACCCGAAACCGCCGGTAGCAAGACCGTAGCCGAAGGAGTTCAGGAAAATGTCACCAGGGCGAACGCCCACCATCCACAGCTCCCTTGCGTTCCGGTCGGCCCACATATCGATGTCCTGCTCATTGGCAAAGATCAACACCGGCTTACCGGTGGTACCCGAGGTGCTGTGCATCTGTCTCATGGCTGACTGATCCCCGGTTACGATCTGCAGCGGATATCCGTCACGGACCGTACTCTTCTCCATGAAGGGGATCTTGGTGATGTCGTTCAGGGTTTTCAGTTCACCGGGATTGAAGCCGGCATCATCGTACACTTTTTTGAAGTAAGGATTGTTGTCGTAGACGTTCTTGACCTGCTTCTTGAGAAGATCAAGCTGAAGATCCTTGAGTTTCTCCACGGGCATCGTCTCAATATCGGGCTGAAAATACGCGCTGTTCTTGTCTGGAATTTTCGTCTTAACCTGCATGGCTATCTTTTCTCCTCCCTCTTGAATTCAAGACACTGGACCACCGGATGGTACCGGGGAACTGGCGGTCACCGCAGTGCCCGGGACTTGGCCCCTGGGTATGGATTGCCCCCCGTCGGGCGTTTGTTCCTGGTTTTCAGTAATACTCTGGAAAAAAACGGATCTGAAAAAGGATCCCACTACCCCTGAAATCCGCGCAAATGCTTAATGCTATTCCCACATTCAACTGTATTGGGCATTTCTATAACACCGTTTTAATATTGTCAAGAAAAAACCCCCTATAACCCCATTTTATTAAGATAACGGGTATCTAGGGAGAAAGCGGGAGGTTATTAAAGAAGGTTGTAAGTCAGCACCTCATGGATCATTAAACAGCCAGGCAGTCCAAGGGCCCAGGCCTTAACCCCTGTTTTATTTTCATGGAGAGTATGGGAAGGGAATCGGTAGTAAAACGGAGTTTCTTACTTCAGTGTCTAGAGTCTAGTGTCTAGAAACCAGAACTAGAACCAGAAACTAGGTTTAGACAACTATAATTTCCCGTTCAGTGACTGTCATTCTCTCGGTGCCATCCCGCGTGACGAGATAGGTGTCCTCGATCCCGGTAAGGCCCCGTCCGGGATGGAATATCTTCGGTTCCAGAGCAAAGACCATTCCCTGCTGAAGTTCCAAGTCCAGCCTGGGCGCCAGAAACGGATATTCGTCTACTTCAAGACCGACACCGTGCCCTACAAAACGCACCTGTTCACCGGGAGGTCCCATGAACCGGTCAAGGACCCCGAGTTCATCAGCCGCTGAGAAGGCAATGTCATAAAGAGAGCTCCAGGTCACACCAGGTCGTGCA
>CAYUBU010000300.1:0-3352 GCA_964443105.1 uncultured Nitrospirota bacterium | reverse complement strand
GATGCGGCCGGCTCGATGGCAAAATCATGCCGCGACAACTTCAGCTCCGCCAGAACGGAATGATTTTATGGGGAACCTCCAAGCCGGTGAACTTGAATACGGCTATCGACAAGTCCAGAGTAAGGAAGAGTTGTATAAAGTCGTTGCGAGTGACTTGATATGGCAATTTCTTCTTTGAGTGCCGAAGGAAACGCTTCGTTGGTGGAATTGCAGGGAACGGTCTGCAGCCTTGAGCGTTTTGCCACTCATGACGGACCGGGAATCCGGACTCTCGTATACCTGAAAGGTTGTCCCTTGAGATGCCGTTGGTGTTCCTCTCCCCATACGCAGCGAAAAGAATCGGAAATTCTCCACGATGCGAGGCGCTGCCAGGAATGTGGGAAATGCGTCGAGGATTGTCCTGCGGGAGCGCCTTTCTTCTCCAGTACGGGAGGGATTGAGATAGACCGGCGAAGTTGTACTGCGTGCGGTGAATGCGTCAGTTTCTGCCCCAACCAGGCTCGGGAAATTACGGGCAGCCAGATGACGGTCGAAGATCTGTTCAATGAGATCGAGAAGGACAGCATCTTCTATCGACGGTCTAACGGGGGTGTTACCGTTGGAGGCGGGGAGGCTACTGTGCAGGCAGAGTTTGTAGCTGCCTTCCTTCAACGCTGCAAACAGGCATATATGCACACTGCTTTGGAGACCTGTGGTTATGTGAAGTGGGAGAAGCTGTCGAATATACTGGAGCACGTAGATCTTCTGTATCTCGACCTGAAGCATATGGATGAGAAAGCACATCGCGCGTACACGGGTGTCTCGAACCGGTTGATTCTGGAGAATGCACAGAAGGCCTCAGAGCTGTGCGAGATGATCGTTCGCATACCGATAGTTCCTGGGTACACCGATTCCGAGGAGAATATTCTCGCCACGGCAAGGTTTGTCCGCCAGTTGGGGGAGAAAGTCCAGCGAATCGAACTCCTTCCGTACCATAAACTGGGGTCGCACCGCTACAATCAGCTTGGAATGATGTATGGCCTTGCCGATATCGAAGAGCCGTCTATGGAAGATATGGATAGACTCATGAAGATTGCCAGTTCGGTTGGCATGGAGGTCCAGATCGGCGGCTGAAGGCCGAAGGATGTCGCCGCGCAATTCGATACCGGGAATTTGGCAAAGGAAGAGGATTAGAGATGTTACAACTTGTTGAGAATTCGTTGCTGGATAACGTTCTGACGACCGGGCCTTCTGAGAGAGTGGAGCGGTTGAGAGAGGATTATCTCCGGCCAGAATGGGTTGCGTCTATCGGTAGAGAATACGTCGAGGTGAAGGCCTTGAAAGAAACCGAGGGCGAGGAGATCGTGCTTCGCAGGGCCAAGGCCTTCGCCGCAATTTGCCGTGAGGTACCGATCGAGATCTTTGAAGACGAACTGATTGTGGGCTGGTTTGACTACGAACCTCACGGTTGCGCGATGCCCGTAAAGAGCGATCCCGGGCTGGGTGACAGACTGGACGTACTTGCCTCGAGGGAACGCAATCCGGTGACCATCTCAGAAGAACAGAAACGGATCATTCGCGAAGAAATCATGCCCTATTGGCGTGGTGATGGAAGGCACCTGTTGCGGTGGACCAGCGCACTCTATGACAATCCTCCTCTACCCGAGATACGTGAATTGATGTATTTCGACGGCTCTGAAAGACCGAATGGCATTATCAATACCTCCAGGCAAAAGTGGGGGCATGTCGGCCACACCATCTCCAACAGTCAGAAGGTGTTCGAGAAGGGATTCCTGGGGATCAAAAAGGACGCGGAGGACCGTCTGGCGCGTCTGGATCGCTCTGATCCGGATGAGCTCAGGAAGGCGCCTTTCCTCAATGGCGTCATTATCGCCATGGAGGCCGCTGCCGAAGTCGGGGGCCGCTTTGCAGACAGGGCAAGGGAACTGGCGGAAACCGAGCGTGATCCCATAAGAAGGGAAGAACTGCTGGGAATCGCCAAGGCCTGCGACCGGGTGCCGGCCCATCCTCCCAAAACCTTCCATGAAGCCCTTCAAGCCATGTGGTTCATCCACATCTTGCATTGGTGGGAAACCCGGAATACGGCTGCCGTCTCCCCCGGGCGGGCCGATCAGTATCTGTATCCGTTCTACCAGCGAGACCTCGAGGCAGGGAATATCACAGAGGCCGGCGCTCAGGAACTCATCGACACCTTTCTGCTTAGATTCTCCCGCTACAGAGCCACAGCGGTCGCCGAACCCTCAGGCTATCTTGGCGAAGCGGTTTGGGGCACCACACATCACATCGACGTGGGGGGATACAAGCCCGACGGCAGCGACGCGACCAATGACCTCAGCTATATGTTTATCGAGGGGATGATGCATTCCAGGATGCACGAGCCGAACTTCGGCATCCTCGTACACAGCAAGACGCCCGAGAGTCTCCTGATCAAGGCCTGCAAGCTCTGCGCCCTGGGTGCAGGCCATCCCATGTTTCTCAACAACGACGCCATCATTACGAGCATGCTCTCCCGGGGAACGCTGGGCGGTTCACCGATCACCCTGGAGCTGGCGAGACAAGCCAGCGCTTTTGGCTGCAACGAGCCCTGTGTCCCCGGGAAGGATTCCGGTTTTGCCATTTGCATCAGCGCTCCAGCGATACAGGCTTTCGAATTAACGCTGAGAAACGGCATTCGCAAGAAATACAATCGTCAAGAAGGGCCCGCCACAGGAGATCCGAGGTCATTCGAGACTTTCGATGAGTTTCGGGAAGCCGTTGAAGAACAGATCTCATTTATCGTGGAGAAGACGTCGATTGCCCAGAACATCATAGAACCCCTCTACGCTGAATACGATCCTACCGTGTTTCAATCGGCCCTTATAGACGATTGCATCGAGAAAGGCATCTGCCGGGAAGCAGGCGGAGCCAGGTTCAACTTCGGGCCGTTCACCTCACTTATTGGGAGTACCGATATCGGCGACTCGCTCACGGCGATCAAGAAGCTCGTTTATGAAGACAGGACGGTCACCTGGGATGAGTTGATGGATGGCCTGGACAACAACTTCGAAGGGCACGAGGCCCTGCGCCGGAAGCTGCTGGATGTCCCGAAATTCGGAAATGACGACGATTACGCGGACGAACAGACCGCCTGGGTGAGGCATGTATACGCCGCCGAAACGATCAAGCACAAGAACACGCGCGGCGGGCATCGAGTTCCATTCGAGATACCTTTAGGCGGGTACGTGGCCGCTGGTCAGCGCGTTGGAGCCCTTCCTTCCGGAAGACTGGCCGGAAAACCGCTGGCAGATTCCTGCGGGCCGACAGCGGGAAGCGATCTGAACGGTCCCACGTCGATCATCAAATCCGTGGGAAA
>CAYUBU010000299.1:0-3032 GCA_964443105.1 uncultured Nitrospirota bacterium | reverse complement strand
CAATAGCCGAAGTCGTTGGAGGCTGTCGTAGTGTCATTAGTCGTATCCAGGTCGACCCAGTTGTCACCAGCGCCTGCAGTACTGGAGGGGGCATAGGGCAAGGTGGAGATATCGCATGACCCGGTTAGGGCGCCGTCCGGTAGGCAGACCTTTCCACCGCTGCAGTCTGCATCCGTAAGACATTCCGAGATTGAACCGCCGCTCAAGGTGCCGTCGGGGAGCATGCAGACCTTCCTGTCAGGAGGATTGCCATCGCTCGCGAAGTAGATGCCTACGTCCCTGCGCGACCCTGAGGTGACATCAACCTCAAAATTCGCCGTAAAGGTCACCGTGTCTCCGGGGAAGGCACAATCATCATGAATCACGATATTGGTGGCTGTGGCGAGGCTGACGTCGTTGGCCGTACAGTTGAGATCACCGGGCTGACCAAAGTCGTTGAACACATCCTGCATACAGCCGTTGTCGATGCTGGCAACTTCGCCGTTACTTGGATCCCCGGTGTAGCCTTGTGCCTGCACCTGGTGGGAACCGACGAAGAGAAACAACGCTGTTAGCACGGTAAGCGTTACCCCCCAGCCATTTGATCTTCTTTTGCTCTTGGTTTCCATTGTCCATCCCCTTTCTATTGCCCTCAGGTTCAATCTGAAGGTGATCTCATCCCATGGCGACTCAGTTCTGATCAGAACCAAGCCTTGTGGTGGCCGATAATTTGCCGACAGTTACAGCTCAGCCGCCCCTCCTTGTCTCCGCCCGGGACGGCCCTTCCTTACCCTTCTTCGGTCCTGCTGCAAAAAAAATCCCTTTGGCGGGCAAACGGAGCCGCTCCAAAGGGATTGATAATCATAAGGAAATATGGTACGTTTCGCACTAGGTCCTCCTTGGAGCTTTTCGCCGAGCATGCCGGGAGAACTGCTGGGAAGCGGTGCCTACCACCGCTTCCCAGTTTTCGTTTTAATACTTCATATATATTGTATGGCTTCGGCTCGGGTTTCTGCCGCTTGCCGCTGTTGTCAGCACTCGCTGACAGATCTTCGATTACTCCTTATCTTTATTTTCTGACATTAGGCCTGGCAGTTTTGCCCGCGCCCATTTACCCTTCTCCAGCCTGCAAATCTTGTGTCTAGGTACTATCTTTCAAACGGTCTCAGACCGTATTTAGGGAATTAACCATTTTTCAGCGATTCTGTCAAGCAAAAAGTTTATTGACGCCTATTATCTGACATTAATAGTGTTTTATGGCTTTTATCTTTAACAATCGATTAAAACCATAGCATGTATTATTTATTTAGCCGAAAACTCTATTATTCTGTGTTTATTCTTTGTTTACTGGGAAATAAGCGTACTTCTCAAGGCGGGAACGGAGTGGGCGGGATGGGACTTCGGTACGAAAAAAGGGCGGGTGAGACTCCCGCCCTCCTGCAAGACAACGATTGGATATGATGGTCAATCCTTGGGCCAGCGATGCCTGCCGTGCTTGTCGCGCCGGTGTTTTCCGGTAAGCTCGATGAACATTTTGAACTGCTCCGGCGTCAGGATCTCCCGAACCTGGAGAATCCCCTCCAGCCTGTGATCGGCGATCTGGCCTTGAACGGTCTTCTGTTCATTGTGGAGCTGGGTGATCTTCTCCATATCGAGTTCTTCTTTTTCCAGCTCCGACTTGAAGGCTTCTCTGGCGGCCCGCATCTTCTCCCGGAGCTTTCGCGCTTCCTGCCGGTGTTCTGAGCGGTTGGCCTCAAGACGGGCCGCCTGGTCATCCGTGAGATTGAGCTGGCGGTGGATCGCCTCCCTCCGGGCTTCCATCCGCTGCCGGAATGCCTCGGGATCTTTGGCTCCGAAGCCGCCCTCCGGCGGCCCGGCGTGGAGCGGCACCGCCGAGACGATCACCCCGAGCAAGGCGATGAGGCCAATGAGCGATCTTGCGTGTCTTGTCATGGTGTTTTCTCCTTTTGTCACCTTTAGTATCCCGGCCATTTGTCGTTCTTCGCCTGATTAGAGATTCGGGTCTCCTCAGGAAGTCTGGTTATAAGAAGTATTCTTCGATCACCGTACCGTAGCCGTCGACGGTGGCAAGCTGGTTCGGTCCCTCCAGAAGGTCGGTGATATAGTCGATCTCCTCGGTCATGGCGGTTGCCATCCTCTCCTCCTGAACCCGGGGAAGGCGCGTTGTCACCACGGCCACCACGAGAAGGGCCACCACGGCGGCCGCGGCAAAGGCCGGTCTGCGCCCCATGAACATCGATTTGAGCTTCTCCATGAACCCCGCGTCGGGCGTCACTGAGCTGTCTTTTTCCGCCTCGATGCGGGCGCTGATCTGCTGCCAGAGAGATTCGGGCGGCGCGGCCCGTTCTGTCCGATGAAACGGTTCGATGACCGCCTTTTTTGCCATGGCCGCAAAGGCCCGGCATTCGTCGCAGATATTGAGATGGGCTTCCAGGAGTTCCCTTGCCCCACTCTCCATCCGGCCGTCGAGGTAGTCGGTGAGAATCTGTTCTCTCAGGTCGCTACATTTCATGTTCTGCCATCTCCTTACTCAGGGCCATAAGCCGTTCCCTTCCACGTTTCAAACGGGAGCGTACGGTGTTGATGTTGGTCTCCAAGGTTTCGGCGATTTCCTCGTAACTCAGCCCCTCCAGGTCTCGCAAAACCAGGCAGACCCGCTGATCAGGGTTTAAGGCGGCGAGGAGGGAGGAGACCACTTTCTCCCGGTGGGCCTGGTCGATCTGCTCATTCATGGGATCCACCGCCAGCCGCCATTCCATGGTATCGTCGAACGCCACGGACCGCTCCGCCTCTTTCGATCTCTTCTTTGCATGGTTGATGGCTCTGTTCACGGCGATCCTGTATACCCATGTCTTAAAAGACGACTTGAAAGCAAAGGTCTTGAGCTTCCGGTAGACCGTGAGAAAGACATCCTGGGCCACCTCTTCGGCGGCGCCGGCGTCATTGACCACCCGAAGAGCCACATTGTAGACAAAACCCGAATAGGCCCGGTAGATCTTCTCAAAAGATTCCACGTCCCCATCGGCCGCCTC
>CAYUBU010000298.1:0-3456 GCA_964443105.1 uncultured Nitrospirota bacterium | reverse complement strand
AGGAGGCTTTGGGCTGCGGGCGCCACGGTGGCGGCGGGACGGGACCGCTCAGGGCCTTGCCAGTGGTGACATCGAACTGGGCCTTGTGCAGGGGACAGGTCAGAATGTGCTTGTAGAGGGCGCCCGTTTCCAGGGAGGCCTTCATGTGGCCGCACTGCTCACTCACCGCATGGTACTGGCCGTCCACATTGCACAGAAGAATCCGTTCCAAACCGTGGCGGATCGCCTTGATACCGCCGGGAAGAATTTCTCCCACTCGTGCCGCTTCAATGATCATCTTACGCCGTAACCTCACCGTCGGAAACCTGCCTGAGGGCTGACGGATCCTCTATATCCTCATGCACATAGAGACCGCACCAGCACCGCTTCATGGAGTCAAAATGCTTTCGGTGAAAGGGGATGCAAGGGCAGACGGTCTTTAAATCCTGCTCCCGGTCACCGGAAAGGAGTTTGCACGGACAGAAGGGGATGCCGTGGGCCGCCTCATTGCGCACCAGCTGCTCCAGAAGGAACTCCACCTCCTGCACATCGGGAGAAAATTTGTACCCGAGCGCCTGAACCAAGGGCTGAAAAAAAACATGGAGTGCCGCCCGCCGCGGCGCGAGAGCCGGGTCCCCCTCCCAGTCATCGAGGGTGAAAGCGCTCCCCGCCTCCCCCTTCGGCAGGCCAAGGACCCGCGTCAGCCAGTCGGGATCGAATCCAACCCGAACTTCATCACCGACCTGAATCACGGGAACCGCCCGGCTGCCGCTCAGGGCATAGGCCTCTTCACCATAGATCCTGGCCTTCTCACTCCCCAGACGATCGAGGTCCACATAATCAAAAGGAACCCTCCGGGTCCTCAGGAACTCTTTGAGCTTTCGGCAGGCGGGACAGTAATACTTTGAGAAAAGAAAAACCTTTTTCACCCTAGTCCTCCCATGGCCAGACCCAGATGAAACCGGACTCCACTTTGACCTGGTACGTCCGTATCCCGATCTCCGGCGCTTCCCAGAGTTCACCGGTTTCAATGTCGAAAGACCATTCATGGCAGGGGCATCGCAGATAGTTGCCTTCCAGCAGCCCGTCGGAGAGGGGACAACCCATGTGGGGGCAGCAGTTGGCCAGGGCAGCCACATCCCCGTTGGTTCGAATCAGAACAATTGGAATGCCCTTGACGTGGGTCAGGGTCGGCCGGTTCTCTTCCAGTGCCTCAATGGCTATGGTTTGTACCCAGTCGACCTTGGAAATGGCCATGGTGATCTGCATCCGTAGGTGTATGGTCTTCTTAAGCCGCCGGGGGAACCAGGAGCACCTGATCTCCCAGATTCCGGTGGGCCTCTTCAAATTCGCCGGTATGACTCTCAACGGAGGCGATGGTCTGGACTTGAAGCTCCGGCGCCGCTGCTTTCAGATACCAGTAGATCCCGCCGTAGCTCCTGGAGTGATAGTCGCCGTTGAAATGGACAAAAAGGCTCCCCTCCTCCAGATGATGGAGAATGAAATAGGCCATGGTGGCGTCTTTAACCGCCTGCGCCGCCACGAAGTTCTGGGCTTTCGCCCCCATGCCGTGCCCCATCCCCATCATTTCCCTGTATCCCGGTGTATCCATATCGACGTGAATCGGCAGCGGTGCCATCGACTGCGTCGCCTGCTCCGACAATTCATCCAGGGCCTCTATCCCCTCCCGGGCGACCAGATTGGCATAGCGCCGCGGGATATTGGTCGCGATAAAGGGAAGGTGGTGCTCTTTCGCGAACTCTACCAGGGGTCGGTAATCGGGTTCATAGTTGCCCCACACTTTGGCCTCATTGATAAGATGTTCATGCTTGATCAAACCGGCCAGATATTCGTCCAGAACAATCTGGTTGTCCGCTTCGAACATTTCAGCACCGAGGATCAGCCGGCCATCGCGGCGTTCAAAGAGTCCCCGTGTCATGTCGTACTGGAGCTGATGGATCATCGGATTGTCGTGCAGCTCGCCGAACAAGACCACATCGGCCCGGGCAAGGTGACTGATCACATCCGTGTCGCTTCTCGGGCTGCCTGTCTTGTCGTAGAATTGATAGGATTCTCTGCGAGCCGGTCCGAATTTGACCACCTCCCGTGCCCTCCATGAGGATGAATGACGTCGGGATGCACTATAGCAAAATTATGCAGAACGTCATAGATAAATTCACCTGCAGAGAGGCAGACTAAAGAATCCACGCCGAGTGGACGCGGCTTTGATCTCCCCTTGGTAGGGGGTCCCTTTGTTTAAGAGTCCCCCTTTAGCAACGGGGGGATGTAGGGGGATTTGATATAGCTGTCTAGGCACTGAATCTGCCCCAACCCACCTTCTGTAAAGGGGCGGGGAGAAACAAACCCTGATGAAGGAAGGTATGTGAAGTGACGTCGTTCTACACAGAAAGGAAGAATAGGCTCAATGGGGTTCTTGCTGATTGACGCTGATCCCGCTGGATGGTCTGCCGGCAACCATAGGGCGTTGGACGGCGTCGTCTTATCGCAGGATTTCCAACGCTTCCCGGCCGGTCATGCCGACCCGCAGGGAGAGTTTCGACGCTTCCCGGGAAACCGCCTGGACCGGTGCCGCCAACATGTCGTCATGGCTCCTGACTCCGGTCACAATGGCACAGGCTTCACCGGTCTTGTCGCAGGTCGCCGCATTGACATAGCCGCAGGCTAGAAACCCCTTGGCCCCCTTGATGATCAAAAGCGGCAGTCCCAGTTCGATCCGTTCCTTTGAAAGCCCTGTCCAGTCGATGATGATCTCCAGCAACCTGTCAACAGCGGCCCGCGCGCGCCGTCTCACTTTGCCCAAACTGCGCAGGAGCGCTTCTTATTGCCCGACCTTGGCGACGAGCATCCCCTCCCGGATCTGCTCCGCCCGCGCCTTCCCCACAAACCTTTCGGCGATGGCGAGACCGAACGCCAGGGCCGTCCCGGGACCGCGGCTGGTCAGGATGTTTCCATCAACAACGACGGCCTCTTCTTCATAGACCGCAGCCCCCAGCTTGTCTTTATAGGTCGGATAGCACGTGGCATGCTTACCTTCCAGGATCCCGGCATTGGCGAGAACATAGGGGGCGGCGCAGATGGCGCCGGTCAGTTTACCCTTCTCTCGGAATTCGCGCAGCAGTTTGCTCACCCGTGCGTCGGCATTGAGGTTATCGGAACCGGGCTGACCGCCGGGAAGGACAATCATATCAAAATCTTCCGCCCGAATCGCATCGATCAAACTGTCGGGAACAATGCGTACACCCCCGGCACTGGTCAGCGGCCCCTCGTGCAAACCGGCCATGACCACCTCGATCTCTGCCCGTCGCAGCACATCCACAATGGACACCGCCTCCACTTCCTCAAAACCGTCGGCCACGAGGACCACAACCTTTGCCATGACTCTCTCCTCTAGGGAAAGAAAGGCGCCAGGCAGACCTGCCCGGCACCCTTTTCCGCCATCACTCATGCAATATCCGG
>CAYUBU010000297.1:0-14550 GCA_964443105.1 uncultured Nitrospirota bacterium | reverse complement strand
ATGACAAATGCCTCCGCGGCGGCACGGCTCAGCGCCTGAGGATCGGCGCATATTCTAACCTCAACTCCCCTTTCCGCCATGATGCATCTCCGGCACTTTTGTCGGGCCCCGTCGATCGGCAAGGGCGGACGGCCGCCATCGTTCATGCCCGTTCAGAGTTTACGCCACTTATCATTTTCCTGCTCCAGAAGGTTGTCCGCCGCCTCCCGCGGACCGGGAGCGCCGGCGGGATGAATGGAAACGTCGAGTTTTGAAGCGCCGCTCTCCAGCGCCTCGATTACGGGCGTCAAGAGAGACCAGGTCAGTTCCACGGCATCTTGCCTGACAAATAGCATGTGATCCCCCAGCATGGCGTCCAGGAGCACCCGCTCGTAGGAATCGAGGTGAAAGCCGGTCTCTTCCGACTCATAACAATAATCCATGAGGACGCGGCGCAGACATCCCTTTGACCCTCTCTTCTTGGTTTGAAAACTCAGTCTGATCCGTTCGTCGGGCTGGATGCGAAGGATAAGGACATTGGGCGCCATCGATTCTTCCAATACAGCATCGAAAAGGATGTGAGGAATAGGCTTGAACTGAATGGCGATCTCCGTCAATTTCCTCGGCATCCGTTTTCCCGAACGGACATAGAAGGGAACCCCCTGCCAGCGCCAGTTATCAATGTAAAATTTAACTGCCCCAAAGGTCGGGGTCAGGGATTGGGGATCGACGCCTTCTTCCTCCCGGTATCCTTTGACCCGGGTGCCCTCTACTTCTCCAGGCCCGTATTGGCCCAAAACGACAGACTCGCCCAGCCGCGTCAGGTTAAAGGGCCGCAGCGCCTGAAAAACTTTAACCTTCTCTTCCCGGACACAATCGGCATCGAGCCGCGTGGGCGGCTCCATGGCCGTGAGGGCCACGAGCTGGAGCATATGGTTCTGGAACATGTCCCTGAGAACGCCCGCCGTTTCAAAATACCCCGCCCGGTTTTCCACCCCCAAAGACTCGGCTGCCGTAATCTGAACATGGTCAATATAACGCCGGTTCCAGATCGGTTCAAAGATGGCATTCATGAAACGGAAAACACTGACATTCTGGACTGTCTCTTTTCCCAGGTAGTGATCAATGCGATAGACCTGCTCTTCCCTGAAATACCGCTGAACATGGCGGTTGAGCTCTTTCGCACTCTTCAGGTCCCTGCCGAAAGGTTTCTCGATAACCAGGCGGGTCACACCCTCTCTTGAGCGGGCAAGTTTCGCCTCACCCAGGTTCTCGATAATTTTTTCGTAGAGAAAGGGCGGCACCGCCAGATAAAAGAGACGATTGCCTCCGGTCTTGTATTCCTCTTCCAGCTCCTTTAGATAGGCGGCTTTCCGGTTGAAGCCCTTCTTATCGTTATAATCCATGGGATAGTAATAGATGTTCTTCGAAAAGTTTTCCCAGGAAGCAGCATCAAAAGCCTCGGGATGGGCCTGACGGGCCAGCGGGGCCAGAGATTCCCGGAACGACTCATGGCTCATCTTGCTTCGAGACGTACCGAGAATGAAGAAGCGCCGGGGAATCAGCCCATTTTGGGAAAGATAATAGAGGGAGGGGATGAGCTTCCGGCTGGTCAGGTCACCGGAGGCACCGAAGATCACCAGAGCACAGGGGTCGGGAACATCGATGGCAGGGCAGATTTCTTCGCTGAAGTCCTCTTCTATCCGGGTTTCAGCCTGAACCAACTTTTCGCCCATCTTCTCCGGTAATCGGTCTTCCAAGAGGTCTCCAAAAAATTATCGGCGCGGCCCCGAGTAGCTGTCATCGGCTTGGGCCGCCTGCACTTCACCGGCTCCGGCGGCACCGGTTCTCTTTTTTCCGGAACGGCGCACCGCATGCCCCCCGAACTCCCGTCGCAGGGCCGCCACCACCCGGTCTCCGAAATTGTCCTCCTGCCGTGACCGGAAGCGTTTGAACAACGACTCGGTGATCACAGGCGCCGGGACCCCTGTCTCGATGGCTTGCTGCACCGTCCACCGGCCTTCACCGGAATCAGGCACATATCCGTCGATTTCGGTCAGCTGGGGATCCTTGGAAAAGGCCGATTCGATGAGTTCCAGCAGCCAGGATCGAATCACGCTCCCCCTGTTCCACAGGGCGGCCACACGGGCAAAGTCGAGGTTCTCCTGATAGGGGGAAGCCTTCAGAATTTCGAAGCCTTCGCCATAGGCTTCCATCAAGCCGTATTCAATACCGTTGTGTACCATCTTCACGAAATGGCCGGCACCGCTTGGGCCGCAGTAGAGATAGCCTTCCTCCGGCGCCAGTGCCTTAAAAATCGGTTCCAGATGATGGAAGCGATCTTTCTCACCGCCCACCATCTGGCAGTACCCTTCCTTGAGTCCCCAGATGCCTCCGCTGACACCCACATCGAGAAAGTGAATCCCCCTGGCGGCCAGAGATTCGCTATGCTTCCGGTCATCCTTGTAAAAACTGTTTCCGCCATCGATAACCAAATCCCCTTTGGACAACACCTGACCCAGGGCATCGATATTCGCTTCTACCGGTTTACCCGCCGGCACCATCAGCCAGACGGCCCGGGGCGGCGTCAAAGCCTCAACCAGGGCATTCAGCGAATGAGCGGCCTCAATGCCGAAGCCCGCCGCCGCTTCGATTTCCCCTTTGTCCAGCGAGTACCCCACCACCTCGTGGTTTGCCTCCACGAGCCTCCGGGACATATTCATCCCCATTCTTCCTAAACCGATCATACCGATCCGCATGGTCACCTCTCCCAGCAAAGCAGTCCGAACCCCTCGGGATCTTACCGCTGCATCAGCCTCCGGGCCGCCGAGACCACATGGTCCACCGAGAACCCCAGATTGGCCATATTCACCTTGCCCGGCGCCGAGGCGCCGAAACGTTCAAGTCCGATGACCTCCCCCCGCCGACCCACATACTTGTGCCACCCCAGGGGGGCGGCTGCTTCCACCGCGAGACGGGCAGTGACCCCGTCGGGAAGGACCCGCTCCCGATATGCCGTCGGCTGGGCGTCAAAGACTTCCTGGCACGGCATGGAAACCACCCGTACCGATGCCCCCGCCCCGGTCAGCTCTTCCCAGGCCTGCAGGGCGAGTTCCACTTCCGATCCAGTGGCTATGATAATCAGACCGGGCTTGCCGTCGGCGGCATCCGCAAGAATGTAACCTCCGCTGCAGGTCCCCTCCGCTGAGGCGTATCGGGACCGGTCGATGACGGCCATCTTCTGCCGGGTCAGTGCCAAAACAGTCGGCCCTTCTTTACTCTCCAGCGCCATCTTCCAGGCCCAGGCCGTCTCATTGGCATCGGCGGGACGCATCACCTTTAAATTGGGGATCGCCCGGAGTCCGGCAAGCTGCTCTATGGGCTGGTGTGTAGGCCCATCCTCGCCGAGACCGATGGAGTCGTGGGTCATCACGTAGATGACCTGCTGCTCCATGAGGGCCGCCAGGCGCATGGCCGGTTTCATGTAGTCGGAGAAGATCAGAAAGGTCCCGCCGTACGGGATGAGTCCGCTCAAAGCCATGCCGTTCATGACCGACCCCATGGCGTGCTCCCGGACGCCGAAGTGGATATTCCGTCCCCCTTGGTCCTTGCCGTACTCCCCCTCTCCTTTGAGGAAGGTGTTGTTCGAAGGGGCCAGGTCCGCCGAACCGCCAATCAATCGGGGCAGCCTGGAGGCGATCCCGTTGAGAACCTTCCCCGAAGCGCTGCGGGTTGCCATGGGACCGTCACCGGGATCAAAGGAAGGAATGCCCGAATCCCAGCCTGACGGCAGCGACCGCTGCTGCAGCTCGTCCCACTCCCTGGCCAGCTGGGGAAATTCCCGGGCGTAGGCGGCGAACAGCTTTTGCCACGCCCCTTCGGCTTCCTTGCCCCGACTCAGAGCCGACCGGAAGCGGGACAGGGCCTCTTCGGGGATATGAAAGGCCGGCTCCAGAGGCCATCCCAGGTGCTCCTTGGTTGCTTTCACCTCTTCCGGCCCCAGGGGCGATCCGTGCGCATCGGCGCTGTCCTGCTTGCGGGGGCTTCCGAATCCGATGTGGGTTCGGACAACGATAAGGGAGGGCTTGTCCTCCACCTTCCGGGCAGCCTGGATGGCGCCGTCGATTTCACCCAGGTTGGTGCCGTCAGCCCTCTCAATATGCCACCCGTAGGCTTCAAACCGTTGGGCCACGTCCTCGGTAAAAGCGAGTTCCGTCGACCCCTCGATGGAGATCTTGTTATCCGAATAGAGATAGATCAGTTTGCCCAGCTTCAGGTGGCCGGCCAGAGACGCCGCTTCCGACGCCACCCCTTCCATGAGATCGCCGTCGCTGGTAATCCCGTATATGTGGTGGTCCACGATGGGACAACCGGGCCGGTTGAAATATTCGGCCAGATAGGCCTCCGCCATGGCCATGCCGACCCCATTGCCCACCCCCTGCCCCAGGGGCCCTGTCGTGGTTTCCACGCCCCGGGCGGGATCATATTCGGGATGCCCCGGCGTCACACTCTCCCACTGACGAAAGTTCCGGATGTCCTCCAGTGTCAGGGGAAAACCGGTCAGATGGAGAAGGGAATAAAGAAGCATGGAGCCATGGCCCGCAGAGAGGACAAACCGGTCCCGATTCGCCCACCGGGGATTGGACGGGTTGTATTTCATGAACCTGTCCCAGAGGACGTAGGCCATCGGTGCATCCCCCATGGGCATGCCGGGATGGCCGGAGTTGGCTTTTTCCACGGCATCCACGGACAGCATACGGATCGTATTGATACAGAGCTGATCCAGTTTCCCCTCATCCATCGTTTTGTCTTCCTCCTTCCGGGTAAAAAGGCAGATTATGCCGCATTTCTGGGATGTTTTGTTGCCATGATCCTGACCTGGTGAAAGTTGGTCGAATATATAATACCGATGCCCAATTTACAAGAGAAGATTCCCCTCTGGGCCTATAGATGATTAGAGGAAATAGCCGGATGCCGGCTCTCCAGCAAAAGCGGGTCAACCCCCGGCATTGCCTGCCATCAGGGCTTTGACCGCGGCGCCGATGAGCCCCAACTCGGGGCTCATCATGACGGCAACGGGGATATTCCTGAGCAGTTCACCGGATCGCCCCTTGTTTAAGAAAGCCTGGATGAAGCCCGGCTCCTTCAGCTTTTCAACAATCTTGGCTGAGATCCCCCCGGCGATGTAGAGACCGCCGTAGGGGAGGATCTTGAGCGCAAGATTCCCCGCCTCGGCGCCGTAGATGGAAACAAACATATCGAGCGCTTTAACACAAATATCCGGACTCCCTTTCAAACCGCACTTCGATATGGCGGCCGCGGGATCGGAAACGCCGGCAAATGACTCCTTCAGATACGCCGGTATTTCATAACGCCCGGTGGAGGCGAGGTAACCATAGATATTGACCAGTCCCTCGCCAGAGAGAATCCGCTCGCAGCTGACGTGGCCATACTTCTTCTCGAGCCATCGCCACAACGCCACCTCCCCGTCATTCTTCGGTCCGAAATCGGCATGGCCCCCTTCGGACGGAAACACCCGAAGCCCCAGTGAAATAGGATCATAAACGGCAAAAGCCTCACCGAGGCCGGTTCCGGCACCGATGACCGCCACGTTCCCCTCAGGATCCCTTTTTCCGGGATTCAGCACTTCAAGCTCTGCCGCCTTTGCTTGAGGTACTGCATAAACGTTCGCCTCGAAGTCGTTGATTAGTATTATGTTTTTTATACCTGATGCTTCCGAGATTCTCTCTGAATCGACGATCCAGGGCAAGTTACGGGTACGACATACCCCCGCTGAACAGGGGCCGGCAATTCCGAAACAGGCATTCCCCCGGCTCAAGTCAACGTCCGCCTCTTCGAGAAACTCCTGAATTATCTCTTCCAACCCTGAGTAATCTCTGCTGGGAAAGCGTTTCTTCTCCCGAAGGGTGATTCTTCCGTCCTCTCCTGAGAATATCCCCAGAAGGGTTTTGGTCCCGCCAATATCTCCCGCCAGACAATAACGAACCGCGCCGTCCATACTCTCCCCTGCTCCTCCGGCCCCCCGTGAAAAGGGTCTGTGCTGCCGACTTTAGCACCGACCCCTACGAACATACTTGCCCCTCAGTCCCGTGTCAAATCGTCGCCTGACGGCTGCCGGGCACGCTCCCCGGTGAGCATTGGCAACAAATGCCTTCCGGGCAACTGCATGGGCCGCAGGTTTCCTGAAGGCCTAAAACCCTTGTTTCCCTATTGCAGAAGTGGTATATAAAGTCTGTATCCACCACATCTGAGGGGCATCAGAGTGATGAACGAAGCTTTCTACAAAATCCTTCTGGACAACCTGTTCGAGGGTATTTACGTCATTGATCTGGAGCGGCGTATTACGGTCTGGAATGCCGCGGCCGAGGAACTCACTGGATACAAGGCTGAGGAGGTGATCGGCAAACCTTGCCGGGAGAAAGTCCTGATGCATGTCGATGACCGTGGAAACAATCTTTGTGAAATCAAATTATGTCCCGCCGCCAAGGCGATCACCGAAAATCAGCCGTCTCAGGAAGATCTCTATCTGCACCATCGTGACGGGCACCGCATCCCCGTTAGGACCCGGATCAACCCGATCCGGGATTCCAAGGGCCGGGTCATCGGCGCAATTGAAATGTTCAGTGACAATTCATCGAACCTCGCGGCCCGTCAGAAAATGGAAGAACTGCAGCAGTTGGCACTCCTCGACACGCTGACCAATATCGGCAACCGGCGCTACGGGGAAACGAGCCTTGCCGTGCGAATAGAGGAGCTCAAACGGGACGGCTGGGCCTTCGGGGTCCTGTTCATGGACATCGACCACTTCAAGGAGATCAACGACCGCTTCGGTCATGACGTGGGCGACAGAATTCTCGTCATGGTGGCCAAAACCCTGTCCAATGCCGTGCGCTCCGTCGACATGGTCTGCCGCTGGGGCGGCGAGGAGTTTATCGCCCTGATCAGCAATTGCAAGAAAGCCGGCAAACTGAGACCCATCGCTGAGAAATGCCGGGCCCTGGTGGAAACCTCCAGTCTGGAAACGGACCAGGGTAACGTCAAGGTGACCCTTTCCACTGGCGGTACGCTGGCGCGATTGGAAGACACGGTGGAAACCATTATCAAACGGGCGGACGACCTCATGTATCACAGCAAGAACAACGGCCGCAACCTGGTCACCATCGATGATTGAACATTTGCCCGGCTCGCCTGGGGCACCGCCAAATCCCCCCCTGTAAACGTCCTCACCTGGAGAACTAAAATCAGCATGGGGTCGCTCCCGTAGCGTTCCGGGAAAATAATCCTTGATGCTCCAGCAAGTCTCCTGATATAATTTACAAATCACAGGCCGATTATTGTAACCCGAATGCCCCAAAACGAAACTGCCTATCCGGCACGATCAGGGAGCGCAACGGATGAACCGAAAGCTCAACTGCTGGGAATTCCAGATGTGCGGTAGAGAAGAGAATGGTTCCAAGACGAAGGAAATGGGTGTCTGCCCTGCTGTCGACGACTCCTGCAGCGAAGGAACCAATGGTGGGACGAATGCCGGGAGAATCTGCTGGGCTGTGGCCGGGACGTTTTGCGGCGGCCAGGTTCAGGGCACCTTTGCCGAGAAGAAGCTTTCCTGCATGACCTGTGAGTTTTTCAAGCTGGTCGAAGAAGAAGAAGGCGTGGGAAAGTTTCAGATCCTCAGTCCCCACCAGAACGCCGTCAAAAAGTAGAACTCCCCGGTCCCTAACCTTGCGGCAGCCTTCCCGACGTCTTACAAAAACCCGGAATCAACGAAGGACTTGCGGTGAAGCTGATCTCCTTTCAGCCTCGCGCCGATCCTCTTTCCGCCGTTCCGACCGTTTCCGCTGAATCGTATAATACCCGCTGACGCTGCGGGCACGCCGGTCGACGCTGCTGCGTCGATCGATTCCGCTCCGTCGATCGAGCCCTGTCCTTCTTTCCCTCATTCCCTCCCCCCGCCGCATGACAGGGCCAAAGTATAATAAACCTCTTTTCAGCCTGTCAAGGTCAAAGGTTACGAAGTTTGCGCAGCGCCTCCTCCCGTCCCGCAAGGACGAGAATATCGCCCCGCTCAATCACCGTGTCCGGCACCGGGACAACCTCGGTCATCGCGTCGCGGCCGGCCTTTGCCGCAGGGGATTTCTTGATGAGATAAACCTGGACCCCATAACGCTGCCGCAGCGCCAGGTCTCGAAGATTCTTCCCGACAAAGGGGATGGGCGCGGCGATTTCCATGAGTGAAAACCCGTCGGCAAAGGTTTCTATCCCCGTACGTCCAATGGAATCCATGCCCCCCCGTACCTCGGTCAAGGTATCCCGTTTGAAAATTTCCCGATTATAAGCTTCGATCACCTCAGTTTCCCTCACCCGGCCCAGCAAAATCCGCGACTCGGCGGACTGGAGTACGGGAATCTCCTCCACATCATTCTTCCCGAAGAGATGCATCGCCTGATCCAGATTGTCTTCGGGGCTCAGATAGAGCGAGGACTGGGAGACCAGATCCCGGGCTACCAGAATATCTTTCAGGTTTTCCAGATCCTTTAGAATAGTGGAAAGATCCTGGAGCCCGATGGTGCCGACAAAACGCTCATCATCGCTCACCACGTAAAACCGGCCTTCTCGGGAGCTGGTAATCCGATCCACCAGCTCGCTGAAGGGCAGATCTTCCGGGATGGTTGCCCCCGGCACCAGTACGTCCCGCACATGCATGGTCCTCAGGACATTCACCTCTTTCCCCTCAAAGAGATTAATGCCCCGCAGGGCGAGTTTGAGGGTATAAATGGATTCCTTTTCCAACTTGTTGGCCAGGAGAGAACTGATGATGCAGCTGATCATCAAAGGCAGAATGATCTTGTAGTCATTGGTGAGCTCAAAGATAATCAGAATGGCGGTGATGGGCGCGTGGGTGGCACCGGACACCACGGCACCCATGCCGACCAGGGCATAGGCCCCCGAGGTCGCCGTGGATTCGGGAAACAAGGCGTGAACCGCGGTTCCGAAAAAGCCGCCCGCCACGGCACCAATGAACAGGGAGGGCGCGAAAACCCCTCCCGACCCGCCTGAGCCGAGGGTCACCGATGTGGCCACCACCTTGGCGATAATGAGAACGAACAAAAGCTGCCATGCGGCATTGCCGTGGAGGGCCATGTTGATGGTGTCATACCCGACGCCGTAGATGTGGGGAAAGGCCAGGGCAATCACGCCGATGACCAGGCCGCCGATAACCGGCTTGAGGGCATCGGAGATTGGAATCCGATCGAAGAAGTTCTCGGAAAAATAGAGTACCCGGATAAAAGCCAGGGCAACGAGACCGCAGAAAAGTCCCATGGCAAAATAGGCCACCAGCTCGAATGAACTGACCAGTTCGTAGGCGGGAACCTCAAAGGCTGCAAAATCGCCCAGATAGTGGCGGGACACCACCGTCGCGACCACCGACGAAATGACAATGGGACTGAATCGGGTCAACCCGAAATCGCCGAGGATAATCTCCACCGAAAATAGAGCCCCGGCGATGGGTGCATTGAATGCCGCGGCAATACCGGCTGCGGCACCGCAGGCCACAAAGGTTCGCAGCCGCCTTCCTGACACCATGAGAAGCTGCCCCACGGTAGAGCCGATGCTGGAACCGATCTGAACGACCGGGCCTTCACGACCGACGGAACCGCCGGTGCCGATGGTAATAGAAGAGGCCAGCGCCTTGATCAGGGCCACCCTGGGGCGGATGACACCGTCCCGGATCACCACCGCCTCCATCACCTCGGGAACGCCGTGCCCCCGGGCCTCTTTCGCGAAATAGTGGATGAGGGGGCCGACGATGAGCCCGCCCACCGCCGGAATCCATAGCCTTTTATACCAGGGCAGCGCCTGGGCCAGCTCGAGAACGTTATGGCCAGGACCGAAGAATATCTCCTGAAAGAAATGGATGAGAAACCGGACGCCGATGGCACCGAACCCGGCGAGGAGACCGATGACGATGGCAACCAGAATGACAAAGGTATGCTCCGTCATTTTCATCTGCTCCATATGGTGGAGCAGATAAGTCTTCCAGGCCTTGAATATCCGGGCCCGGAGGGAGTCGTCCGGCGTAATTGGAGGTTTCAGGGAGTCGCCCATGTCCTTCTGAATTGAGATGAAAGATTAATAGTTTACCCATATTGACAAAGGAGCCGGCTCAAGTCAACTGTCAGATATTGGAATGGACAAATAATCCCGTTTGCAGTATACAGTGTACTGAAGTCAACAGAATTTCCCCTTTGTCAGGACTGGTCTATGCGAGTAATCTCCTTTATTCTTCTTCTTTTCGCCTCATCGCTCCTGGTGCCGCCCCAGGGGACGCCCGCGGGCAGCCAGGCGTACCGTATCGAAATTGATGGTGTCATCAATCCGGCCTCCATGGCCTTCATTCAGGAGTCGCTGGAGCAGGCCGAAGGGGCAAACGCGACCTGCCTGATCCTGCAGCTGGACACCCCCGGCGGACTCGGCGAGTCTATGCGGGAGATCGTGAAGACCATGCTCTCCTCCAGGATTCCCGTCGTTGTCTACGTGGCTCCCGACGGTGCCCGGGCCGCCTCCGCCGGTGTCTTCATTACCCTGGCTGCCCACGTGGCCGCCATGTCACCGGGGACCCATATCGGCGCCGCCCACCCTGTAAACGTCGGCGGCCAGGCCATGGATGAAGAGATGTCCAAGAAGGTGACCAACGATTTCGCCGCATACATCCGGAACCTCGCTAAGCAGAAGGGCCGCAACGAAGAATGGGCCGAACAGGCCGTCAGGGAAAGTGTCTCCATCACGGCGGACGAGGCGCTCAAATTGAAAGTCATCGACTTGATCGCAGTGAGCACGGAGGAATTGCTCGAGAAAATCGACGGCAGGGTGGTGAACGTCGACGGGCAGGAGGTCCGGTTGGAGACCAAGGGTATCGAAGTCAAGGATCTTCCCAAGGGACTTCGTTACAAGATCCTCGACAAGATCACCAATCCCAACATAGCCTATATCTTGATGATCCTGGGCTTCTACGGACTCTTCTTCGAGCTGTCCAATCCCGGTGCCATCGTCCCCGGCGTGGTGGGCGGCATTTGTCTCATCCTGGCGTTCTATGCCTTTCAATCGCTGCCGATCAACTATGCCGGCCTGCTGCTGATCCTTCTGGCCATCATTCTCTTTGTCGCCGAGATCAAGGTCGTGAGCAACGGTGTCCTCTCCATCGGGGGCGTCATATCGATGATCCTGGGCTCATTCCTCCTGATTGACCGGATCCCCGAGGCCCCGTACCTCCACATTTCTCTGGTGGTCATCTTCACAACGGCAGCAGTGACCGCTCTTTTTTTCCTCGTGATCATTGGCCTGGCCTTCAAGGTTCATGGAAAGAAAGGGGCATCAGGCCCCGAGGGGATGGTGGGAGAAGTGGGCGAGGCGCAAACCGATATTGCGCCGGAAGGCCGAGTCTTTCTCCACAGCGAAATCTGGAAAGCCCGAAGCACGGAACAAATTGAGAAAGGCGCCGAGGTTGTCGTCACGGCGGTGGAGGGGCTCACGGTCCATGTGCGGCGCAAGTAGACAACACCCGCATATCTATCTGGACAGCCGCCCCACCCAAGACAAGGGGACCACTGCTTTATAAACTTAAACAAGGAGAATGGCCATGCAATTGATCTTACCGATTCTAGCGCTCATCGCTTTCTTTCTGTTCTCAGCGATCAAAGTAGTCCGGGAATACGACAGGGCCGTGGTTTTCCGCCTGGGGCGCTTTCTCTCGATCAAGGGCCCCGGTCTCATCATCCTGATCCCCGTGATCGACCGGATGGTTCGGGTATCACTCCGAACGATTGCCATGGACGTGGAACCCCAGGATGTGATCACCCGGGACAACGTTTCCATCAAGGTCAACGCCGTCCTCTACTTCCGGGTACTGCAGGCCGATAAGGCGGTCATCGAAGTGGAGGATTATCTCTACGCCACCTCTCAGCTTTCCCAGACAACGCTGAGAAGCATCCTGGGACAGGCCGAGCTGGACGAGATTCTGGCCGAACGGGACAAGATCAATCAGGAGCTGCAGCAGGTCATCGACAAGCAGACCGACGCCTGGGGCATCAAGGTCTCCCTGGTAGAAGTCAAGCACATCGACCTTCCCCAGGAAATGCAGCGGGCCATGGCGAAACAGGCGGAGGCGGAACGGGAACGGCGCTCCAAGGTCATTCACGCGGAAGGTGAATTTCAGGCCGCCGCCAAGCTGTCGGACGCGGCAGTGATCATCGAGAAGCATCCCATCGCCCTGCAGCTCCGGTATCTGCAGACCTTGAGCGAGATCGGCACGGAGAACAACTCCACCACCCTTTTCCCCATACCGATCGATATTCTGGCACCCTATTTCTCGAAAAACAAGGAATAGGGCTTACTTTACATGAAGGAGGGCCACGGCAACGATGACTCCAATATAGCAGCAGTGAAACCTTTAACCTATGCAACAGGAAAGGAGAACCATTATGTCTTTGAAGGTGCTTTACTCCATCCTCATCCTTCTCACGTTGATGCTCGCTCTGGCCGTTACCGCCGTCAGTGCAAGCAGCCATGAGCCCGGTGATACCGGCAAGGCCGTTGCGGCTCAGCATGGAGCCTCCTCGGTTTACGTGGACAGCTCCATGGTTTGCCGAGCGGTGGAAAATCGGGAATGCATCGGCCAGGCAACCACTTTCTCGGCAGCCATGGGACGGGTTTACTGCCACAGCACCATCCTTGGCGCTGAAAAGGAGATCGTGATTCACCATGTGTGGTACTGGGAAGATACGCAGGTCGCCGACGTTCCCCTCTTCGTGCGTACACCCCGTTTCCGGACATACAGCTCCAAGAAGATCCTGCCGAACCAGAAGGGAGAGTGGCGGGTAGAAATCACCGGGACCAACGGAAACATTATCGGCAGAAACTATTTCACGGTGAATTAGCCCGGATATGGCGTAAAGGAAACAACGGGTGCCAGGCAGGCCTGCGTGGCACCCGTATTCTACATAAGGGTCAGTGTGTAATCGCCTTTCTGCCCCGGATCAAAGCTTGTGACGAGTACAATGTACGCCTCTTCCGAATCGAGAACCACGGTCAGAAAGGAATCGGTAAAATAGCCCGAATCGTCATCGCTGAGCTGCTCGCCACTGGGTATGATCACCAGCAGTACCGTGTCGAAATCAAAGGATGAAAGATCAATATCGACGAACTGGCCCGGTTCACCAGCGAAGGTATAGACATCGACATAATAGCCGAGTCCCCAGTCGTCGGTCATGTCGTTGCTCTCGCCGAGAACGCCGGTGATGGTTTCAGGAATTTCGAGGGGGGTGACGTTCTCCAGGGCAAATTCCGTCCCGTTTCCCAGAACACCGGTGTCATTGAGAACGAAGTCTATTCCGTCGGTGGTCTGTCCTGCCGAGACGGTGACAATGGAAAAGGCAAGGGGATCATCCTCATCGGACTCGGTGGATGCATCATAATACTCGTCGGGGAAAAAGGGGGTAGGCGCCAGAACGGTGCTGCTGATTCGCGTCCGCTCCACACCGCCGCGGCCGTTGATGTTCTCGACGATGACCCGGTAGTCGCCTTCCGGGAGCTGGCTGACTTCATACCGGCCGTTCCGATCGGAAAAATGTCCAATCTGTATATCGGGGTCGGCGAGACTGACCGCCCGAAGATGCACCGATGACTGGGGATGGCCGGCGGCCGTCACCACCCGGCCCGCAATGGTTCCGTTGCTGAGGGAGAGGTCCAGGTCGCCCCCCTCTTCAACCAAGGACACCTCTTCCCCGCGCACGGACGCGGAGCTGCCGCCGCCGCCTCCGCCGCCGCAAGCAGTCATTAGAACCAGCAGAACAGGAATAAATAGATTGCCCATTATTCTTATCATCGTCCCTGGCCATAAATTGATCGGACACCGGCGATATCGTCGGCCTCAAGGGTGTCCATGTTCCGGCTTTCGGTGAAAGGATACATGGTCGGCCGGTTGGCCCGTGATACAGGCTCGAGACCTCCGAAGCCGATGGGCGTATGGGTGAGTCCCAGGATGTGCCCCAATTCGTGAACGACCACGGCCACAGTATCTGGAAAATCTGACACAGTGGGGTGGCCGTTGATGATCACCACCCCCTGCAGGGCCGCTCCCGTCGAGTCGGCAATTGTGTCCGCTATCCCCAACACGCGGGAATCAGGGTCGATGCCGCTGTTCAGCAGCACCTCTCCTCCCTCGTCAAAGACGACCCGAACCCGACGATCCAGGACGTTCCAGACATCCATGTTGTCCAACCGATAATCGATACTGTCGGCTTGTTCCGATACCGAAAAAAGTCTCGGCACACCGGTCACGCCGTTCCAGATCTCCGCCGCCTCCCGTACCATCCTCAGGCCTTCATTGCCGCCAAAGAGCGTTCCCCCGTCGACAATCACCTCCACCGGCAGACGGCTCCAGTGAGACGCTAGTCCATCGGCACCGGGATCGAATTGGCCAAACGCGCTGAGCCCCGAGGCCTTCAGCACCAACAGCAGCAAAGTCGGGAGAACAATTTGCATAGACTTCAA
>CAYUBU010000296.1:0-11454 GCA_964443105.1 uncultured Nitrospirota bacterium | reverse complement strand
GAAAAAGCCTTACAAATGTCGAAATAGAAAGGGAGGATCAAGATGTTCTCTAGCAAAAGGCTGCTTCTTTTGATGCTTGGTCTGTCCCTGCTTGTTTTCGGCTGCACGTCAGCCGCGACACGACAGGCCATACAAAGCGATTATGAGAATACCCTGCGGGTGTTCAACAAGTTACCTGCCAAAGCGAAAGATTGTGCCCCTCAGGAATATGCCAAAGCGGAAGGGCGTATTGCCCATGTCGAAGAGGAACTGAGTGAGAAACATTGGAGCTATGCCAAAAAGTACATCCCCGAAGCCGATGAAGCGGTTCGGAATACGGCTGCCGCGGTAAAACGTAAGTGCCCGCCGCGGGCCAAGGTAGCACCACCGCCGCCGCCACCCCCGCCGGTCGAGAAGCCGACCTTCGTTTTGGAGGGGATCACCTTTGACATTGACAAGGCAACCATACGGCCCACGTCTGAGGTGACTCTGAAGGAAGCGGGGAGCGTGATGCAGAAGTTCAGTTCGGTGAAAGTCCGTATTGAGGGTCATACAGACAGCACCGGCTCGGAGGCCTACAATCAAGGGCTCTCGGAACGACGTGCCAACGCTGTGAAAGACTATCTCGTTTCCAACTTCTCCATCGATTCCGGGCGAATCGACACAGTCGGGTTTGGCGAAGCCAATCCGATTGCCGACAACAAGACCAAAGAAGGTCGCGCCCAGAACCGCCGCATTCAGTTTGTTGTGACGGCACAGTAAGGTCCTTCAGATGAGATAGACCGGAGGGGTTGTACCCTCCGGTCTATTCTTTACTCACCCATCGCTTCTTTGACCTCTTCTATAATCTGCCCCAGCGGTTTGCCGTTCCTTGCGACCATCTTCTTCCCCTGTTTCGAACAGGAGATGACCCCTTCCACACCGTAGGGCACGGAAAGACGCCCATTGCTTTTGGAATTCAGAAAAACGAATGCGTATTGTCCCCGGGTGAAAGTCGGGGCATTCGGAACCCGCTGTTTCATTCCGTTGATTTCCCCTCCCTCGGATTCAATGGTGACGACATCGCCGGACCGGTAATTGCCCCGAAGGCAGTTCTCCACCTGAAACGCCGCCTGGCTGACTATGCAGGGCCTGTCCTCGGCCCATTGGCAGGAAACGGAGACCGTCTTTCCAAATAGGATGATTTCGGAGTAATGGACGAGGGAAGGAATTTCAACGCTGGATGCTCTGGCCGGCATTGTCAGCACAATGGCCGTCAAAAAGACGACCAGAGTAAGCTGCGGCCGTTGTGATTTTGTTCCCATGGTGTTCCTCCTTTGCTCGTATATGGTTATATATTATTAAAAAAGCCTATTTGGTTTGAATATAGAATATATTCTCTAAATAAAGACAGCTAACGCTTTATTAATATTATATTCTGCTTATATCTATTCGTCAAAGAAAAGGTATTCGTATCATTGACACTGGTCTGGTATTTTGATAATCTAGCCCAGTTTTGCTGTCTCCTCGCGATTTTCTTAAATTACTCAAACTTAAAGAGAAATAGGCTCACCTGACGCCATGACCGGTTCTTTTTACGAAAAAACCACATCCCTGGATACCGTTCTGGCCCTCGTGTCTGGCATACTGATGACTCTATCTTTCCCGAGGGCCGAGATTTCCTGGCTGGCTTATGTCGCCCTGGTGCCTCTCCTCTATGCACTCAGGCGCCCCACCAGGAAGGTCTCACCCTTTTCTTGCGGCCTCATCACCGGCGTCACCTTTTATCTCGGCACCATTTACTGGCTCACGCTCACCATGGAGAACTATGGCGGTGTGCCCCGATGGCTCAGTATGCTGATCCTTCTCCTTTTTTCTCTTTATCTGGCTCTCTACATGGGCGTCTTTGCGTGGGCGGTTGTCCGACTGAGCCGTTTGACAATACCGGTGGTTCTCACCGCTCCCTGTCTCTGGGTCGCCCTGGAGTATGGACGGGGCCACCTCCTGACGGGATTCCCCTGGGCGCTGCTCGGCTACAGCCAATACAGGAATCTTCCGGTGATCCAGGTTTCCGATATCACCGGCGTTTATGGTGTGAGTTTTATCATCGTGCTGGTCAATGCGGCCCTCTTTCAGAGTCTCTTCGCCATGAGGCATTGGCGGGCGGAAGGGAGCAAATCCCAAATCCGCGGGATGGCCCTTGCATTGCTGGCTGCCATCTTTTGCCTTGCGGCAGCACTCGGCTATGGCGCGTGGCGGATGGAGCAGTCTCGCGATATGGAGCCTCAGCGCTTCCTCCGTGTCGGTGTGGTGCAGGGCAATATAGAGCAGAACCAGAAGTGGGATCCTTTGTACCGGGATACAATCATTGCGGCCCATACGCGCCTCACCCGCGAGCTGGCCATGGAGAAACCGGACCTTATCATCTGGCCCGAGGCTTCGGTCCCCTTCTACTTCATGGCCGAGAGGAACTATCAGACTCAGTTACTGACACTCATCGATGACATGGGCATCAATCTCCTTTTTGGCAGCCCCGACATGAGAGTGGAAAAGGAGAAGCAGAATTTCTATAATAGCGTATTTCTCGTTTCCCCCGGATCGGCTCTCAAAGGAAGCTACGACAAAATTCATCTTGTGCCTTTCGGAGAATATATTCCTCTCCGACGGGCTCTCTTCTTCTTGAATCCCATCATCGAACAGATTGGCGATATGACACCGGGCCGTGAGATCACCCTCATGGAGGTGGATCAGGCGGTGCTGGGTACGCCCATCTGCTATGAGATTGTCCTGCCCCACCTGGTGAGGCATTTCGTCTTGAAAGGCGCCGATGTGCTTGCGACCCTGACCAACGACAACTGGTTTGGCCGTTCGTCGGCGCCTTATCAGCATTTTTCCATGGCGGTATTTCGAGCCGTCGAGAACAGAGTGCCTGTGGTACGTTCCGCCAATAGCGGGATTTCCGGGGTGATTGCACCAGATGGCCGGATCACGAAAGAGACGGCCCTCTTTGTGGAAGATGCCTTTGCGGCGAGTCTGCCTCTCTTTAACAGGCCGCTCTCTTTCTACACACGGTTCGGAGACCTTTTCGCCTGGGTCTGTATTGCCGGCAGTTTACTGATGATGATCGCGCCTTATGTCTTCTCGAAAGGAGCTCGGAAAGTGTCGACGTAAAGTGAGCCTAAAGGCCCAGAACGTCGACTTTGATCAGTTCCGAGAAGAACTCGGCAGACTGTTCGATGAACTCCTCATCCAGGAGGGAATCCAGGATGTACGGTTTGGTCCCAAGAAAAGGAACGCCCGAGAGCTTCTCGATGATAATGGGGCTCTTTTCTTCGGCCACGTGGATCTCTTCATTGCGCCTGTTTATGATAAACCCGAGTACTTTGATTCCCTGATCCTGGGCATAGTGAATCGACAGCAGAGAATGGTTGATGGTGCCCAGGTTGGGTCTTGAGACGAGAATGACAGGCAGGTCCAGAAGCTTTATCAGATCGGAGACCAGGAAGCGCCGATAGATGGGGACCATGACGCCTCCGGCTCCTTCTACGATCATAAAATCATGTTTCTGTTGCAGGTGGCGGTAGCAGTCGAGGAGATATTCTTCGTTAACCTCAACGCCCTCAAGTTCAGCCGCCTCACAAGGTGCGACGGGGGCCTTCATGGGGTAGGGGGTGATGAGGCTCTTGGCGTCTTTGGCGTGGGCTGCTTTGATGAGGAACTCAGCGTCCGTGGGTATCAGGCCTTTGGGCCCCACGGCGCAACCCGTCTCCACAGGCTTCATTACCCCCACATTGATGCCTCGATTCAGCAGGGTTCGCGCCAGTGCTGCCGATATGATGGTTTTTCCCACGCCGGTATCTGTACCGGTGATAAATACGCCCGGGAATTTCATGCCGATTCCACCTGCCTTCGAAGCCACAGGATCATGACCGGTGTGGACCAATGGGAAGAGAGGGAAAAAGGATCAACCAAATGGGGGAAGAGGGACATGGGGCACCCAGTGAAGCGACGAGGCAGAAAACGTTTCAATTCGATCAGGAACTCTCCACCTCCGCCTGAATTCTTCGGATTTCCTGTTTGATCAGTACTTCCGCGAGGTCAGGGATAACCTCCCAGGCTACCCGCTCTATAATTTCAGCGGCCTTCTCGTCTACCATTTCGGAGACAATTCTTCGCACGGTTTCTTCGTCTACGGCGGCTGCAGATGCCGGCTCTGTGACAGGTGCTACGGCTTCCTCCCCCATCCCCGTCGCCGCAGCGGCCACACCGGTTGCCGCAGCGGTGCCCGCGCCCCATGATACCGCCGTCGATTCTTCCAAAGGCGGGCCTTCCGCTTCAACAGTTTCTCCCATGTCTGCTGTCTTCCCAATCTCGTCGGTCTCCCAGAAAGATTCAGCAGCTGCACCTAATTCCAGATCCTCTTCTTCGAGGGATGGCTCCTCCACGGCATCCAGAATCTCAGCCTCTGTCAGTTCGTGGGCACCATGATCGGCTTCGTCGGAGCCGTCTCCAATTTCTTCCGTTGCCATGAATTCATCGATCAAATCGCCCGGTGTTGCTTCTATTTTGAAGACCCCTTCTTCCCCCAGAGGTCCGGTTTGCATAATGGTCTCTGTTTCGGCGAACTCGTCGGGTATTTCATAGAGGTTGACCTCTTCTTCCTCCATGAGTTCCCGGTCTATTTCTTCCGTCTCCGCCCCACTGGAATCGGCAAAAATACCAGCTCCCGTGGTGCGTCCATAGGTGTTTGTCTTCTCTGCATATGTGCCGATGCCCGGTATATCGTCAACCACGGCTGCTTCATCGGCTTTGCCTGACATGTCTTCGAGCCCTTCGGAAGCCATCACGCTGTCCAACTCTCCCAAGGACTGCTCATCGGCGAGTTCTTCCAGTTCAGGAAGCGTTTCAGCACCCTCATCGAAAGAAGTTGCTTCCGTATCCTCGAACATCTCTTCAGCCTGGTCCATGAATTCGTCGGTCAACTCGAATTCGAAAGCTTCCTCTTCAATAGCGTCGCTACCCAGCAGAATGGGCGTCTCCGACGAGAGTTCCACAGCATCGCCGGCGTCAGGCACCACAGCGGCTTCCTGCGGTACGGCAGCACTTTCCGCTGCTGAACTCTTCCTGGCCAGCAGATTCCTGATTTTCTGGGTCAGCTCTTCCGACTCAAAGGGTTTGATGATGTGATCGTCGGCACCGACGCTCTGGCCCCGGGTTTCATCGTAGGTTTCAAAGGTGCTGGAGAGGAGAAGGACAGGGGTCTGGGCCAGGGATGGGGTCCGGCGGATCCTCTCGCAAAGCTCATATCCGTTCAATTCGGGCATCACGATGTCCGCCAGGATCAGGTCGGGGTTTATCTCTTCTGCCTTCTGAAACGCTGAAGCGCCGTCGGAAACCATGGTGATGTCGTATTCTTCATCCGCCAGTGTCAGCTCGACCACCTTCTGTATTGTAACGCTGTCATCAGCCAGCAAAAGTTTTGAACCCATTTACTCACCCTCCATTCGGACCGGCAGGCTTAAAAACTAAGGTAAACGTCAATAACTATTTGTAGGTCTTTAGTGTTTTTTCATCATATTACAGCTGAAAAGCGATTGCAAGACCAAAATGGCCATGAAAATTCTTATTCCGCAAGGAGTTAACCGTAAAAAGATAGCAGACCCCAGGCCAGAGCCGCCGATTCCACAGAGGTATTGTTTTAAGAGTTCTATGGCTTGAGAGGATCGGACACAGTGTCATGCCTGCCATGCCGGAACTTGAGCCTTAGCTACCTATGGTGCGCCGTTACCGGGCATCTTTTCCAGGACCCTCCACAGGCATATATGGCCATGCTCGCCGGCAGTTTCTGCTTTTGTCAGTCTTTCCTTGCGATTTGTTTCCAGAAACTTTCCCCCCGAAGATTCCCGTCCAGACCGAAGTAATCGTGAAGGGTGCAGCCCAAATCAGCCATGCTGTCCCGGTTTCCCACGTCCGTTCCGGTGCGAAGGGGCTCGCCCCAAAGAAGGAGGGGGACGAATTCACGGGTGTGGTCGGTCCCCTCGGTTGTGGGGTCACAGCCGTGATCGGCAGTAATGACGAGCAGGTCGCCGGGGCGGAGTTTGGCCAGCAGTTCGGGAATTCTCCGGTCAAATGCCGTCAGGGCCTGTCCATAACCTCGAGGGTCGTTACGATGGCCATAGTGCATATCGAAATCGACGAGATTGCTTATTACAATGCCCGTCGTAAGGTCCCCCATGGCCTCCAGCGTTCTGTCGACACTTTCTCCGTTGTCCCGGGCATAAACAGAACGGGTGAGGCCGGACCCTGCGAAAAGATCCCCGATCTTGCCGACACCGATCACGGCGTGCCCAGCATCCTTCACCAGATTGAGTAAGGTCTTACCTGGGGGCGAAAGGGTGAAATCGCGCCTGGCGGCAGTACGCCGGTAGGCGCCGCTGCTCCCGGTGAAGGGGCGGGCGATGACCCGGCAGATGCCATGGGGCGGCACCAGAATTTCCCGAGCTGTTTCGCAGATGGCGTAAAGCCTGTTGACGGGAATGACGTCCTCATGGGCGGCGACCTGGAAGACCGAGTCCACCGAGGTGTAGACAATAGGATAGGCGGTCTCAAGATGCCGGTCACCCAATTGCTGTATGATGTCGGTTCCTGAGGCGGCCACATTGCCCAGCGTTTTAGTACCAATGGCGTCTTCGATGGCCGCCATCAGGGGGCGAGGGAAACCTTGGAGGTAGGTGGGAAACGGTTTTTCCGTGACAAGTCCCATCAACTCCCAATGGCCCGTGGTACTGTCTTTGCCGGCAGAAATTTCTCCCAACCGTCCATGGCACGCGCTTGGGGAGGCCGCGGGAGGGATTCCGGAAAAGTGTCCGAGATTGCCCAATCCCATGGCGGTCAGGTGGGGAAGGGCAAGCCCTCCAACTGCACGGCAGACATGAGCCAGAGTATTGGTGTGCCGGTCGCCGTATTGATCGGCATCAGGCAGGGCACCCACGCCGAGACTGTCGAGGATGATGATCGTCGCACGCTGAGATTCGGCCAATCCATTTCCCTTCCTGTCCATGCAGATCGGGCAGTCAGTGCCCGGCTGACCGGGAGCCGAAGGTCTCCAGGATCTGCACGGCCGAGCTGGTGCCGATGCGCTCCGCTCCCGCCTCTATCATGGCCACGGCCGCAGCCGGATCGGTGATCCCGCCGGCGGCTTTCACGGCGATCTTGCCCTGAGCCCATTTCACCAGGAGGCCCACGTCTCGCACGGTGGCGCCTCCCGGTCCGAATCCGGTACTCGTTTTCACAAATTCGGCACCGCTGTCTATGACCAGCTTGACGGCATTCTGCTTCTCCCTGTCGGTGAGCAGTCCGCATTCGATGATGACTTTGTGAACCAATTCCGGTGTTGCCTCGACCACGCCGCGCAGTTCCATCTCCACAGAATGAAAGTCGCCCGATTTGAAGCGTCCTATCTGCATCACCATGTCGATTTCCCGGGCGCCGTCCTCCCGGGCCCTCAGGGCCTCGGCGAGCTTGATGTCGAAAAGGTTATAACCGAGGGGAAAACCGATCACCGTACCGACATGGACCGATGATTCCTTCAGAAAACGGGCCGCAGGGGCCACGAAAGAGGGGGGGACACAAACCGAGGCAAAGCTCCAGGTGAGAGCTTCCCGGCAGAGTTCCTCCACCTGCCCGATGCTGGTTGCTGCCTTCAGGAGGGTGTGGTCGATGCATTGGGCCAGCTTATTCCGGTCCATGTGCTTCCTTTTCCATCGTGACCCGTCGTTTGAATTCTGCCCGAAGGCGGGAGGAGAGGGGACCTGTGTTCAAAGGCTGCTGATTAACTCGGTTCACCGGCATGACTTCGTAGGTCGTATTGGTCATGAATGCTTCTTCTGCGTGCAAAAGGGCTTCCGGGGTATGGAGCCCTTCGACCACATGGGCACCGAGATCACCGGCGATCTCCAGCACCAGCCGGCGCGTCACACCATCCAGAATCCCCGCATCCAGGGAGGGGGTGCAGAGCTTTCCCTGGTTTACAAAAAAGAGATTGCTCACCGTTCCCTCAGTGAGATAGCCTTGATGATTCAGCAGGATGGCTTCATCGGCGCCGGCCTTCTTGGCTTCGATTTTCGCCAGGATGTTGTTCAGATAATTGGCTGATTTAATCTGAGGGTCGATCGCCTGGGGGAGATTTTTCTGAACCTTCACCAGAGCGAGGGAAATCCCCCGTTCATAGAGCGTCTCGGGGTATCCGGTAAAAGGCCGGGTCAAGACCACCAGTGTCGGTGTTTTGCAGAGATCAGGATCGAGGCCCGGCGGTCCCATGCCACGGGAAATTGTCAGGCGGAGCACGGCATTGTCATACCCGTTGACCTTGAGGCACGCCGTGAGAATTGAGGCAAGTTGCTCTCGGTCCCAGGGGAGCCTCATCGAGAGCCCCCGGGCGGAATCAAAGAGGCGGACCAAGTGGTCCTGAAGGCGTAAGATGAAGCCCGAATACGCCCTCAATGTTTCAAAGATACCATCGCCGTAAAGGTACCCGTGATCAAAGACGGAGACCCTGGCTTCACTCTCCGGAACAAACGTATCGTTCAAATAGACTTGATTCAAGGGATGCTCCCTTGGGCCGATCGATGAACATAGATTCTGAAGGACAAAATGTGCTACAGACTTTGAACCCGTCTGACTTCCAGGACTTCCCTTGTGTTTGAGATGGCATGGAGAATATGGTCCAGGTCCCGCCTGCTCTTAACCTCCAGGACGAAATTCAGCATGGACCTGCCGTCTTTTCGGAGCCGGATATCGGCACTGCTGATGTTGATGTTTTCCGAGGAAATCTTCGCGCTGATATTGGCCAGGATGCCCGGCTTGTTGGTGGTGACTACGGAGATCCGAACAGGCCGGGTGCTCTCCAGAGTCGTGTCCCACTCCACTTCGACCAACCGCTCTGGATCGAGGGATGCGTTTCGAACGTTGGCGCAGTCCAGTGTATGGACCGAAACGCCTTTACCCCGGGTGATAAAGCCGATGATGTCGTCGCCGGGAACGGGGGTACAGCAGCGGGAGAAATGCACCAGGACGTCGCCGACACCGCGGATTTGAATCCCTTGCTTTGTCCTTCGATCCGGTTTTCTCGTTTTGACCGCGGGGAGCGGCTCCGGGACCTCCGCTTCAGGGGCAAACCGGTTGAGTACCTGCTTGCCTGAGATCTTGCCGAACCCAACGGCGGCCACCAGTTTCTCCGTTTGGGCGAATCCCAGTTCCTTGACCACCTGCCGCATGTCATCGGACTTGAGGAGCTTTTGCAGAGAAAGGCCGTGCCTCCTGGCTTCCCGGTCGAGTATTTCCTGCCCCAGCGCGAGACTTTGTTTCTGCTCCTCCTGATTCAGAAAGTGGCGTATCCGGTTTTTGGCCTTGCTTGATTTGACGATTTTGAGCCAGTCCTTGCTGGGTACTTGGTTATGGGATGTGAGGATTTCCACTGTGTCCCCTGTATTCAAGGGCGTCTTGAGCGGTACCATGCGTCCGTTAATTTTCGATCCCGTACAGTGGTCGCCCACATCCGAGTGTATGCTGTAGGCAAAGTCGAGGGTCGTCGATCCGCTGGGGAGTTCCTTGACTTCCCCTGCCGGCGTAAAAACGTAGACCGATTCCTCGAAGAGATCGGTTTTGACGGTTTGCATAAATTCCCGGGAGCTTTTCATCTCCTGCAGCCAGTCCAGAGCCTGCCGCAGCCAGGCGAACTTCTGTTCCAGAGCCTGGTCCGACTTCGCCCCCTCCTTATACTTCCAGTGTGCCGCGAACCCTTGTTCGGCGACACGATGCATCTCTTCCGTGCGAATCTGAAACTCCACCTTCTCTCCCCGGGGCCCCATGACCGTGGTATGAAGGGACTGGTACATATTGGCTTTGGGGACGCCGATATAGTCTTTGAAACGGCCGGGGATCGGCTTCCAGAGAGAATGGATCAGGCCGAGAACGGCGTAGCAGTGGCTCTGGGTATCGGTGATGACACGGAGCGCCGTTAGGTCGAACATGTCTTCAAAAGAAACGCCCCGTTTGACCATTTTCTGGTAGATGCTGAAAAAGTGTTTGGGCCGGCCCACAATGTCGCCGGGAATCCCTTCCTTTTTCATTTCCCGGGTCACGATGTCCATGACTTCTCGGATGTATGCGCGCCGTTCCTTTCGGTTTTGGGGAACCCGCTCTTCCAGTTCCCGATACACTGCAGGGTGGAGGACTTGAAGACAGAGGTCTTCCATCTCCCACTTGACTTGCGCCACCCCGAGCCGGTTTGCCAGAGGTGCGTAAATCTCCAGAGTTTCAGTGGCTATCTCCTGGTGCCGGTTCGGATCGAGTCTGTCGATATGCCGCATTACTTGAAGGCGCTTCGCCAGGTTGAGCAGAACCACCCGGAGATCCTTGGCCATGGCCAAAATCATCATTCTGAAGTTTTCAGCCTGCTCTTCGATGCGGCTCTTGTACTTCATGCCGCTTGTTCGGGTGAGACCTTTAAGCAGAAAAGAGACCTCCCGGCCGAACCGTTTCTCCAGTGCCGATTCATCGAGCAGATTTGCCTTCACCAGAGTATAGAGGAGCGCAGCAACAATGGTAGTATCGTCGCCCAGGAGCTGGCTCAGGATCTCCGCCATTTCCAGCGGGTCCTCGAGAGTCATCCCGGTCGGATCTTTCCGCTCTTTTTCCAGTCGATCCCGGAGGAAGCGGTACGCTTCACGAATTCTATCCTGGTCGGTCTCGGGATTACTCTGCGCTATTTCGGCGAGCAGTTTCTCTAATCGCGCGTCGTAAGCCGTGGGGGCTTCTGCTCCCCCGGGGCGCTGCAACTTCTCTTTCTTCATCATTCTCCCATGGTGAACGGGCTCTAAAAAACTAAGGAAAAAATCGTTTCACCCGACCCGGATCAGCCCGGCTCGGGTGCCGTATCGCTGCTCCATCTCCCGGCACAAACTCCGGTTGTCTCCCTTCTCCAGCCGGGGGTCCGCTTGAATGCGCCGAAAAGCTTCCTTTCGAGCCACCTCCAGAATGCCAAGATCGCGGACGATATTCCCGAGAATCAAGTCAGGCATGCCCGATTGCTTCTTGCCGAAGAATTCCCCCGGACCCCGTATGGCCAGATCTTCTTCGGCGATTTTGAAACCGTCATTCGTTTCCTCCATTACCGCGAGCCGCCGCTTTGCTTCGTCGGTCATCCGCCCTGCAACCATGAGGTAGCAGGCGGATCGATGGCTGCCCCGTCCAACCCTACCCCGAAGTTGATGCAGCTGGGCAAGACCGAACCGCTCGGCATGTTCGATCACCATCACCGTGGCATTGGGAATGTCGATGCCCACTTCCACCACTGTGGTACAGACCAGAATATCAATTTCCCGGTTCTTGAAGGCGGTCATGATCGCCTCCTTTTCTTCCGGCTTGACGCGGCTGTGGAGCAAACCCAGCCGCCGGTCGGGGAACACGTCCCGGGCCAGATGGGCTGACATCTCG
>CAYUBU010000295.1:0-7978 GCA_964443105.1 uncultured Nitrospirota bacterium | reverse complement strand
TGGTGGCATAATCGCCAAAGGTCTTATCCCGGGTCGCTTCCAGCTGAATGGTCGGCGGCTCTTTCACGGAGAGTGTGCCGTCTTCCCGGGCTCTTTTAAGGGAGTCCGCCAGAATTTCAGTCAATGTTGCTTTCAAAGACCATCTCCCTTGATGGGGGCGATCCGCACCCCGGCAAATCGCTATTATAACAATCGGGTTCTTAGAATCAAAGGAAAAAATCCTTTTGCCACAGGAACGGTTTTTAATTTATTTTCAGCAACTTATGGATCTGGGGAATGACGCGCACCGTTTCCAGTTTCTCCATGCACCGGGCCTGGAGATCCAGCAGGCGATGGCCCCACCCGGCTGGCCGTTCAATTCCATGAACCGGCTGAAGTATGAGAGGGATCCCCGGGTCTGCTCCCGCCACCAGGTCGACCGCTCGCTGCAGCTCCCCCTCGTCGGGCAGGTCTCCAAAAGTCAGCTTGATCTGAATGACCCCCGCTCCTCCGACGGCAAGAAACCGGCGGTGGGCCTCCCAGTCGGCAGGCACGCCTGTGGCCGACGGCAGCTTCATGTCCATGGAGATCATGTCGAGCTGTTCCGCGACGACCTCCAGTTCCCGCCAGAGGGTGCCGTTGGTCTCCAGGTAGGTCGGTATCCGACCGGCCAGGGCAGGCAGAAAGGCCGACAGAAAGGGGGTGTGGAGGAGCGGTTCGCCACCGGTCAACGCCAGAGAGTGGCAGGTGCCTGCTCCGTCGAGCCTGTCGACGACGATCTTTGTTACCCAATCAACGGAGAGGGGATTGGGGTATTCGACAAAGTCACCAAACCCAGGCGTCTCCTCCACCCGGCAGGCAGCCCCGGGAGTCCGGGCCGATCCGGTGTCACAGTAGGCACAATCGAGATTGCAGCCGAAAAACCGGATGAAAAGCTGCGGCAGCCCCACGAGAATCCCCTCCCCCTGAAGGGACGAGAAAACCTCTGCGATATCCGCCCTGGAAGAACCGGTCACAAAACCCCTCGCACCTTGCACTCTGCTTCCCGGACCTGCTGCATCTCCCGCAGGTATTGGCGGATCACTTTCCGGGCCAGATCCTCGGGATCGATTCCCATATCGGCCAGTCCCACGGTCGGCACGGGAGTTCCCCGGCTCACCACGTTGAGACCCACGTGAATCATACAGGAGACCGGAGTCTTCGTGGCGATGGACACAGAGAGTTTGTTCTCCCCCTGGAAGAGATCGTCACCCCGTCGCACAAAAGGCTTGCCGACGCCACACCCGATCAAAATCTCTCCGATGATGCAGATCAACAGCCTTTGCCGCAAGACCGCTTTTTCCAGATCGCCGCCGAAATGCTCCACAATCAGATGGAGCATCCCCTCGCTCCGGATCGGCGCGTCGGCCTTGACATCTGCGAGATCGACCATACGGTCGGCGGCGACATGGCACGGTCCCTGGAAGGCGACGACGCTGTCGCCCAGGATGTCGAAACGGCGGAAAGCCCAGTGGGATCGGAGTTCCTCCCCCGTATAGGCGATCTCTTCAGTGACATACCGTCCTTCCATGACTCATCCTCTCCCCATGTGCCGGAACAGATAACTATATCCTCTGTGACGAGGAATGAAAACCAAAAACCGCCCCGGTCGTCGCGATGAAAATGATTGACAATTGACGACAAATTATTGTACTTTAGCAACATAGACGGAAAAACGGCGGTAATTCGGGCCGTTACGGGGAATTCTCAAAGATCCGCCAGTCACTCTTTCCTTGAACTGGGCCCTATGGCAAGACGTAAGAAGAAAATACCCGCCGGATCCATCGCTTCAGCCATCCTCCTGGCCCTGCTGGCAGCCGCGGTTTTCCTTTCTCTCAAAATATTCGAACCGGTTCAGATCACGTCACCGGTCACATCGCCGGAGGCCGCGGAACATTGCGAAACCAAAATTACAAAAATGCTCATCGACGAAACACTGGCCTTCAAGTTCAAGAGCACGGAAGAAATTGAATTCTCTGAAATGGAAATCAACTCCTGGCTGCACCAGCGGCTAGGTAAAGGGGTGATCGCCTCGATTCACGCAAGACTCCTGAGCAACCGAATGATATTCTCCGGCCTCATGACGCCCTTCACCGGGAAATCGGAAGCCCGGGCCGGGGACCGCGACATCTTGTCCCGGATCAGGAATAAACCGATTGCTTTCAGAATCAGCACCATCCCCAAAATCAGTTCTGATCGTATTTTTTTCGTGCCCGATGAAATCATCCTGGGCGAGTTGTATCTCCCTCCCTTTGTCATGCCCCATTTCCTCGATACCTTTAATTTGAATCCTTTCAGGAAAGAATCTCGGGTTATCGAATCGATTCGCGTCGCCGACGGTTCACTTTTCGTCACCGTGTACATTGACTGAGGCCGGGGAGCATTCATGGAGCTTTTCCTGTCGGCCCTGGGTCTCGCGATGATTATCGAGGGGATCCCCTATTTCATGGCCCCCGGCAAACTCAAAGCACTGGCCAGCCGCCTCCCGGAGCTTCCCAACGGCGTCATCCGCACTTTCGGTTTCACTATTATTCTCATGGGACTCGTCACCATCTACCTGAGCCGCCACTATTTCTAACCCGGCGGGTGCGGGGAGGCGAGGCTCATTGAGGGGAAGAGTCTGGCTCTGTGGTCCCGGCGGGATCGTCGATCATATGGCTGATGACCGGCCGGAACCGGCGGTTGCGGCGGAACCGGCTGTTGAAAAGCCGCTGGATGAGAAGGAATAGACAGAGACCCCCGAGGCTTCCGGCGGCAGCCAGGAGGTCATGGTCGGCCCCGGGTGAACGGCCGGCAATCAAGGATCCGCAGGCCATGCCCAAAAAGAGTCCCCCAAGGGGAAACATATAGAGAAAGAGGGTCCCCGCCAGAAAGGTGGATGCGGGAATGGCGACCCGGACTTTCTGGCCGACGGCGGCGTGAAGCCTGTTCTCCGCCTCCACGATCGCTTCCTTTTCGCCTTCGGCCATGTGACAGAAAGTTGCCGAACCGCATCCCGCGCAAGCGCCGCCCCGCTCCGTCCGGACCAGGGCGAGATTTCCACGGGTTTCCACAACCGTTCCAATTTCTTCGATCATCGACCGAACCTGCGTCTCTCCCCCGCCTGCTTCCAACCCGGTGACCTGACCGACATCAGCAGGCCTCTCAATGAGCGGCACAGAGAGGCAACTACCGGGTATCCTTCATCAGTTTGTACACGAGGCTGTCCACCAGAGCCTGCCACGACGCCTCAACGACATTTTCCGAGACACCCACGGCACCCCAGTGATTCACGCCGTCGCTCGATTCGGTGAGCACGCGGACGTTGGCGCTTGTGCCTCGCTTTTCCGACAGGACCCGCACCTTATAGTCTGTCAACCTCACTTCCCTGAGTTCCGGATAGAAGGAGTACAGCGCCTTGCGCAGGGCGTTGTCCAGGGCATGCACGGGACCGTTCCCCACGGACGCCTCGTGCACCACTCTCCCGTCGGGTCCCCGGAGCATAATCGTGGCTTCGCAATCGGTGGGCGCCTCCCCCTTTTTCTCATTGATCACCCGGAACCCGAGCAGATCAAAGTAGCGTTTCCCTTTGCCCAGAGCTTTGTGCATCAATATCTTGAAAGATCCCTCGGCACCCTCGAACTGGAATCCCTGGTTCTCCAGTTTTTTCAGGTTGTCGACAATGGCCCGCACTTCTTTCGATTTCCCCTTAAGGTCGATACCGAACTTCTCTGCCTTGTAGAGGATATTGCTCCTGCCTGACAGATCGGAGACCAGGACCCGCTGCACATTTCCCACCGCTTCAGGCCGGACGTGTTCATAGGTCTCGGCCATTTTCTGAACAGCACTCACATGAATGCCGCCCTTGTGGGCAAAAGCCGACTCACCCACGTAGGCTGCGCGCTTGTTGTGGGGCAGGTTGGCGATCTCCGAGACATACCGCGACAGCTCACTCAGCTTGGACAGATGGCGCTTTCCCATGGAGGGAATCTTCAGTTTCAGCACCAGGTTGGGAATGATGGAGCAGAGGTTGGCATTGCCGCACCGCTCACCGTATCCGTTGATGGTCCCATGGACCTGGACCGCGCCGTGGCGGACGGCCATGATCGAATTGGCCACGGCCATCTCGGAATCGTTATGGGCATGGATCCCGAGGGGTGTGGAGAGCACCTTGCTGACCTCGTCCATGATGTCGCCGACTTCATGGGCCAGGGTCCCGCCGTTGGTGTCGCACAACACAATCATGTCGGCACCGCCCCGGGCGGCGGCATCCAGTGTCTCCAGGGCGTATTCGGGGTTGGCCTTGTATCCGTCGAAGAAGTGTTCAGCGTCGTAGATCACCTCGGCAAGCCGGGCCTTCAGGAAATGCACCGACTCCCGGATCATGGCCAGATTCTCTTTCCGGGATACACCGAGGGCATGCTTGACGTGAAGATCCCAGGACTTGCCGAAGATCGTCGCACCCTCAACGCCGGACTTGAGGATGGCCCGTAGATTGGCGTCCCGTCCCGGTGTCACCCCGTGCTTCCGGGTGCTGCCGAAGGCGACGATTCTCGAGCCTTTGAGGCCCAGATTCTGCACTTCTTTGAAATATTCGATATCCTTGGGATTGGAGCCGGGCCAGCCGCCTTCAATATAATGGATACCCACGTCGTCCAGGTGCTCCGTGATCCGAAGCTTGTCCTGTACCGACAAGGAAATGTCCTCCGCCTGGGTCCCGTCCCGCAGGGTCGTATCGTATAGGGTAACTTTGCCCATAGTCTTTGCCAGCTCCACTCTTTCGGCGCGTCCTTGTTACGATTTAAAGGGCGCCTTCTTTTCGTGACGGCTTTGCGCTTTCTCCAGTTCGAAGGCCTTGTGCAATTCCTGCACCGCCTTCTGAAAATGTTTGGCCTTAATGATACAGGAGACCTTGATTTCCGATGTACTGATCATCTCGATGTTGATTCCCGCGTCGGCCAGCGTTTCGAACATCTTGGCCGCCACCCCGGTGTGAGAACGCATACCAACCCCGACAATCGCTATCTTGACAATGTCCTCGTCCACCTTGATCTCCCGGATACCCAACTCGCCCTTCAGGGTCTCCATGATTTTAGCCGTCCGGGGAAGATCCTCTTTGGAGACGGTGAGGGTGAGGTCGGCGAGACCATCTCTTCCTATATTCTGGATAATCATATCGACCAGGATGTTGGCATCGGAAAGGGCGCGAAAAACCCGTTTGGCCACGCCCGGTTTGTCGGGGATATCGATGATCGAAATTTTGGCCTCACCCTTGTTGTAGGCGATACCAGCCACCACAACGTCTTCCATGCTCTTCTCCTCTTTGGTCACCAGGGTTCCGGAATTCTCATTGAAACTGGACCGAACCATGAGAGGCACGGCGAACTTCTTGGCCAGCTCCACTGACCGCGTCTGGAGCACTTTGGCACCCAGGCTGGCCATCTCCAGCATCTCATCGTAAGAAATTTTTTCCAGCTTTACGGCCTCCGGGACCACGTTGGGATCGGTGGTGTAAACCCCGTCCACGTCGGTGTAAATCTCGCACAAATCGGCCTCGAAAGCAGCGGCCAGGGCGACGGCAGACGTGTCCGATCCTCCCCGGCCCAGGGTCGACACGTCGGACTTTTCACTGATTCCCTGGAATCCTGCCACCACCGCAACCTTCCCTTCGGCGATGGCCTCCCGGATTCGCTCTCCCGTGATTCGGGCAATCCGGGCCCGGCCGTGGGCAAAGTCGGTGATGATCCCCGCCTGTCTTCCCGTAAAGGACTGGGACCGGTGTCCGATGGTTTGCAGGGCAATGGCCAAAAGAGCGCTGGTAATCCGTTCCCCTGATGACAGGAGAAGATCGTATTCCCGTTCATCGGGAAGGGATGTCAGCTCTTTGGCCCACGAAACGAGGCGGTCGGTCTCCCCGGCCATGGCTGAGACCACCACGATAACATCATGTCCTGCTTCCCTCACCTTGGCAACCCGGTTGGCCACGTGACGGATCCGTTCAATGTCCCGGACTGAGGTGCCCCCGTATTTCTGAACAATCAATCCCATGACTCGCACCTGATGAAAGCGCCCTTCACTCTCTCGCGCCGCTTCCGTGTTATCCCGTTACCGGCGGGGCTCACCCCTGCCGCTCCCCAGGATCAGTTCATCCATGATCCCATAGCCCGGATCGATGATCCGCCCCGATTTCCGCGCCCACACCTCGTCGTAGACCTGGTCCCGGTTCCCGACCGCCCGGCTGTCGTAAAGGACGAAAGGCGCCGGCTCCTTGCTGTGGGTCTTGGTCGCGATCGGTGTGGGATGATCGGGCAGGAGGAGAATCCTGACCGCATCAAACTTCTCCGCTTCCTTCAGAACAACACCCACAACCTTTTCATCGAAATTTTCGATGGCCTTGACCTTCTCGCCCATGTCGCCGATGTGGCCGGCTTCGTCGGGGGCTTCAACGTGAATGTAGACAAAATCCATGGTCTCCAATGCGGTCATGGCCGCCCGGGCCTTCCCTTCGTAGTTGGTGTCGAAATAGCCGGTGGCCCCGGGCACTGTCAGCGGCGTCAGTCCGGCGTAGATACCGATCCCTTTGAGCAGGTCCACGGCGGAGATCACAGCGCCTGACAGGCTGTACTTCTCCTGAAAGGTCGGCAATGCGGGCCGCTTCCCCTGGCCCCAGAGCCAGATCGACGTCGCGGGCCGACGGCCTCGGCTGATGCGGTCGCCGTTGACCCGGTGATCCCGCAGCATATCCCGGGACCGCTGCATGAGGGTGTTGAGCCTCTCTGCACCGGGCCCCTTGGGGAGGAAAGGACCGACCTTTTGCCCCGTGATGTCATGGGGGGGTGTGCAGCGCGCCCCGCTTATCCCGTGACGCCAGACCATCAAATGGCGGTAGCTCACGCCGGGATGAAAAGAGAGATCCTCGGCGGCCAGTTCCCGGGCCAAATCACCCATGAGCCCACGGGCCTCGTCGCTGCCGATATGGCCGGCACTGAAATCGACCATGGTCTCGTTTTCGATGGTCACCAGGTTGCATCGGAAGGCCACATCGTCGGGACCGAGCTCAACCCCCATACTGGCGGCCTCCAGAGGCGCCCGCCCGGTGAAATATCTTGCCGGATCGTAGCCGAGAACCGACAGGTTGGCCACATCACTGCCCGCAGGCAAATGCTTCGGGATGGTTCTCACAAGCCCCATCTCCCCGGATCGGGCCAAACGGTCCATGTTGGGGGTCCTGGCGGCCTGCAAGGGTGTTTTTCCCCCCAGCGCTTCCAGCGGCAGATCGGCCATGCCGTCTCCCAGAAGAACAATGTATTTCATCTGATTAAGGCCCCTTCAATCGCTATCGTACTTTCCCTGCCCGTCGGTGATCGGTTCCATGCCCTTGAATCAGTAACCGAGGGCCCCGACTACCGCGTCCAGATCGACGGGTAGGGTCACCGGTTTCTCGGAAACGGAGATGGCCGTATCGGGATCTTTGAGCCCCTGGCCCGTCAGCGTACAGACGATGGTCGCCCCTTTTTCGAACCCCCCTTCCTGCTGCCGTTTGATCACTCCCGCAATGGATGCGGCGGAAGCAGGCTCACAGAAAACGCCCTCCAGGGAGGCCACCATCCGGTAGGCACTCAGGATCTCTTCATCGGTCACCATGTCGATTTTCCCGCCCGACTCCCGGGCCGCGGCTTCCGCGGGCTTCCAGGAAGCGGGATTGCCAATCCGGATGGCCGTGGCAATGGTCTCGGGACGCTCCACCGGGTGCCCCAGAACGATGGGCGCAGCCCCGGCGGCCTGGAAGCCGATCATACGGGGCAGGGTGCTGATCTTCCCCACATCCCGATAATTCCCGTACCCCTTCCAGTAGGCGGTGATGTTGCCCGCATTGCCGACGGGAATGGCGTGGTAGTCGGGGGCTCTCCCCAGCTGATCACAGACCTCATAGGCGGCCGAGGTCTGGCCTTCAATCCGATAGGGATTAATGGAGTTGACC
>CAYUBU010000294.1:0-4668 GCA_964443105.1 uncultured Nitrospirota bacterium | reverse complement strand
TGTGGCCGCCAGTGAATTGTAAACGATTGAAAGGAAACGATTTATCCATCGATTCCGATCCAAAAGCCGGGGCCAGGTGCCCCGGCCTCCTCCTGCTCAGTCCGGTTGAATTTCCCTGGAACCTGGTCGTCTAATGGAAAGAAAAAAGGATCCCCAGTCGGAAGATCGGCAATGGGTGAAAAAATCCCAGGCCGGTGACAGAGAGGCCTTCTCCAGGCTGGTGAAAAAATATGAGAAGCGGGTTTACTACCTCGCCTACGGCATGCTGGGGAACCGGGAAGACGCCCTCGATATCACCCAGGAAGCCTTCCTCAAAGCCTTCCGGTACCTGGGCGGTTTTCGGGGAGGGAGTGACTTTTATACCTGGCTTTACCGGATCGCCTACAATCTGGTGATCGATTTTGTCAGGAAAGAAGGGCGGAGGAAAAACGTGCAATATGACGACAACTACGCGCCCCCCGGCGAGGCGGGGCTCAGCCCCGGACCGTCGCCCCATTTTGATCCGGCTCGCACGGTGGCGCAGCGGGAGTTGAGCCGAGTCATCATGGGGGCGATCCAGGAGTTGCCGGCGCCTCAGCGGGCTGTCATTGTTTTGAGGGAAGTCGAAGGGCTCTCCTATGAGGAGATAGCCAGGACCCTGAATATCCGGAAGGGCACGGTCATGTCGAGACTTCACTACGCCCGTCAGCGGATGCAGGAAGTTCTGGAACCCTATATAAAGGAAGGCAAGGTGGCAGGATCATGAGTCGGTGCAGTAAAATAGAAGGGTGGATTGGCGCCTATTCTGACGGGGAACTGTCGACGGCGAAAGCGGCGCAGGTCACGGAACACATGGCGTCCTGCGAGAGGTGCCGGGGAGAGTTCGACCGGTTGAAGGCCATGGGGAACCTCATCCGGGAAGGGTTTGAAGCGGCTCTCCATAACGAAGCGGTCGACTTTGATCTGCTCCGGCAGCGCATCAGGGTGGGTGCGGAGCGGGGGCCTGATCCGGTGCGCCGTCCCGTCTCCTGGACACCGGGTTTCCGGGGGCGCCGGGTGCTGGCGTCGCTGGCGGCGGTGGTTGCCCTGGTTCTCTCCGTTACTTTTACGATTTACAAGAGTCCCGAGCCTGTGATAGAAACAGCCCTATCCAATGAATGTATTGTCGATTCTGTCGACGGCGGAGACCGGACGGTCATCATGTACAAGACCCATGCATCGGAAATGACGGTGATCTGGGTCGCCGGCAGTCAGGATGCGTGATCAGGAGGCTCGACCATGATACAGCGTGCATTTGGAATTCGAACCTGGGCGCTCGGCCTGTGGGGGCTGGCGATCTTTCTGGGTGGTCACGCCCAGGCAGCGGCTGCCGAGGCCTTCGATATTGAAGTCCGGATCATCCTGGCCTCCAATGCCGACAAAGGGATCGATTCGCGCCTTCTGGATCTGACAAAAGACCTGCAGACACTCAATTATATGTCCTTCGAACAGCTCGATACCGTCGGACTCTCCCTGGAAAAGGGAAAAACGGGGAAAGTCTCCCTCCCCGGGGGGCGGGTCATGGAGCTGACGCCCGAGGCCTTTGAGAAGGGGAAAGTCAATCTGCAGGTCAAGATTCTGGAGAAGGGGTCTTCTATTCTGACTACCCGGCTCCGTATCGCCAACCATGGTACCGTCCTGCTGGGCGGGCCGTCCTATAATCTGGGATTTCTCGTTCTTGCCTTGACAGCCAACTTCTAATTTTAGTATTATCCCCAATTTGATACTTGAAACTAAAGACGCTCGCCGTTGCGAAAGGAGATGTTCTCATGGAGGTTTTGCTGGGGGTCTTACATGTGTTGGTCAGCATTATCCTGATTCTGATCGTTTTGCTTCAGGGAGGCAAGGGGGCTGAAATCGGAGCCGCTTTCGGCGGCGCCAGCCAGACCGTATTCGGCAGCGCCGGTCCCACGGACTTTCTCGGGAAGCTGACCACCTGGTCCGCGGCGATCTTCATGGTGACCTCACTGAGTCTGGCCTATCTTTCCAGCGGGAAATCGGTACCTTCCGTGGTGGAGAGGGTTCCCATCGCGACGGAGCAGCAGGCCTCTGAGCTTCCCGCGCCGCCGGCAGGGATCGAACAGGCTCTCCCGCCGATGGAATCGACCCCGGGAATGGAAAACCTCCCTGCTGAGCCGGCACCGCCCCTTGAACCGGCGGTCCCCGTTGAACCGGCACCACCACAATAAGCAGACCAGACGATTTTATCTTTCTGGAGGTTAGCCCCTGATTAGGGCGTCGGGAAATCTGCTGCAGCGCCCCAGGGGGCAGCGTCTCTTCGGCCGTGCTTTGAAAGGAGAAAACCGTGCGCCATAAAGCCGCGTCCCCCTCGATTTTCGTCCTCTTTTCCCTGCTCATGGCCTGCATCCTGGCCGCCGGCTGCCGCTCCCAGGAGAAGAGTCCCGCCGCCTCCGGTGAAACGGCTTCTTATGAGGTGGCCACCGGCGATGCTATTGTGGTCTCATCCATCGGCGACGCGAAACGGCTCAATCCGATCATCGCCAACGACAGCGCATCGGGAGACATCAACGGCCAGATCTTCAACGGTCTGATCCGCTACGACAAGGATCTCGTCTTTGAAGGGGAACTGGCCGAGTCCTGGGACATATCCGACGACGGCCTGGTCATTACCTTCCATCTGCGGCCCGGTGTCCTCTGGCACGACGGTCAACCCTTTACAGCGGAAGACGTCCTCTTCACCTACCAGAAGCTCCTCGATCCCGCCGTGGCCACACCCTACGGCGCCGACTACGAAAGAATTGACAAGGCCGAAGTGATCGATCCCCTGACGTTCCGGGTCACCTACAAGGAACCCTTCGCCCCGGCCCTGGAGAGCTGGGCCATGGGGATGATTCCGAAACACCGGCTCGAAGGCAAAGACATCAACACCGACGCGTTCAACCGGAACCCCGTGGGCACCGGGCCCTATCGCCTAAAGGAATGGATCACCGGCCAGAAGATCGTGCTCACCGTCAATCCCTCCTATTTTCGGGGACGGCCGAACATCGATGAGTATATCTACCGGATCATTCCCGATCCCGCGACCACCTTCCTGGAACTCAAGTCCCGGGGCATCGATTTCATGGGTCTCAACTCGATCCAGTACCAGCGTCAGACCGACACGCCCTTCTTCCAGGAGAATTTCCAGAAATTCCGGTACCCCGCCAACGGCTATACCTATCTCGGCTACAATCTGAAAGACCCCAAATTCGCCGACAAGAGGGTCCGCCAGGCCCTGGCCCACGCGATCAATCGGGAAGACCTGATCAAAGGGGTGCGCCACGGCCTCGGTTCCGTGGCCACCGGCCCCTACCCCCCTCACTACTGGGCCTACAACCCCGACGTGCCCACCTACCCTTACGATCTTGAGAAAGCCCTGGCCATGCTCAAGACGGCGGGATGGGAGGACAGGGACGGTGACGGTCTGCTGGACAAAGACGGGAGTCCCTTTCGCTTCACCATCATTACCAACCAGGGGAACGAAGAGCGGAAGCAGGCGGCGGAGATCATCCAGCAGGGTCTCAAGGGGGTCGGGATCGACGTGAAGATTAAGGTCGTGGAATGGCAGGCCTTCATCAATCAGTTCGTGGACAAACGGAATTTTGAAGCCATCATTCTCGGCTGGTCCATCGGCATCGATCCGGACAACTATATTATGTGGCACTCGTCCCAGATGGGGCCGAACCAGTATAACTTCGTCTCCTACAGCAATCCCGAAGTCGATGCGCTGCTGGTCAAGGGACGCAAGACCTTCGATCGGGAAATACGCAAGCAGATCTACCAGAAGGTCCATGCCATCCTGGCGGAAGATCAGCCCTACTGTTTTCTCTATGTACCCGACGCTTTGCCGATCATCGACAGACGGTTTAATGGAATCAAGCAGGAGAAGGCGGGGATCTGGTATAACTTCGAAGCGTGGTGGGTGCCAGCGGCCCTTCAGCGATACAAGCCTCAAATGACCCCCTGATAGCCCTGCTTGACAAAGAAGGCCGCAAAACTTATAGTAAAGGCTGTATTCGGGAAAACAGGAATAAGGGCTTTTATGGGCATATCACGGTGGGACCCTTCCAAAGATCTATCCCTCATGCAAGAGCGTCTCAACCGCCTCTTTTCCGATCCCAATGACACCTCCCCGGAAATGGCCGAAGGGGCCCGCTACCTGCCGCCCGTGGATATTGTCGAGACCAGCGACGACGTGGTTCTCCGGGTTGAACTCCCGGGGGTTGACAAGGCGGATATCGACATTCAGATTGAGAACGAAATTCTCATACTCAAAGGGGAGAGAAGATTTGAGAAGGAAGTCGACCAGGAGCACTACTATCGCATGGAATTTTCCTACGGAAGCTTCGAGCGCTCCTTCACCCTCCCCTGTGCGGTGGACGCCTCGGATGTGAAGGCGGTCCTCCGGGACGGGATCCTGACGGTGGAACTGCCCCGCTGCGGGTCGGAGGGGAAGAAGACCATCGACATCAGCACCAGGTGACGCGGCGGTCAGGCCCGGAGGCGTGAGTGAAGAAGGATTTCTACAGAATCCTCGGGATATCCCGCAAGGTTGACGAGAGGGAAGTTCGAAGGGCGTATCTCAAGCTTGCCAGGAAGTATCATCCCGACGTGAACCCGGGAGACGGGAAGGTGGCTGTCGTCTACAGG
>CAYUBU010000293.1:0-7747 GCA_964443105.1 uncultured Nitrospirota bacterium | reverse complement strand
TTACTTGTGCGACGTACTCGAGTACGTCTCCGCGTAATTCCTTGATCTCCTTGACCTTTTACAAAATTGGCAGTTTCCGAATTGGAAACAATTTATTGTAACCATCCAGAGGTGCAGCGTTTCCCGATGGAAACTAGTTCGGATAAAGGGCTGCCTGGCAGGCCTGCCAGGCAGCCTGATTACAGCGCTTTCAAGCTTTTCCTGCAGGCCTCGATGGTCTGACTTATTTCATCTTCTCCATGGGCCAGCGACATGAAAGCCGCCTCGAATTGCGAGGGGGCGAGATTCACGCCGTGGTTGAGCATATTGTGGAAGTATCGGCCGAAACGTTTCGTGTCGGAACGGGCGGCCTCTTCGTAATTGGTCACCTCATCTCCGTTGAAGAAGGTGCAGAACATGGCCCCAACCCGGGTGTGGTAGGCTGGGATGCCCGCGGCCTCGAAGGCCTCCCGAATCCCCTTGCAGAGCATGTCGCTCTTCTGCTCCAGCCGATCGTAGGTTCCCGGTTCCCGAAGAATCTTCAGCGTTTCGATCCCCGCTGTCATGGCCAGAGGATTGCCCGACAACGTCCCCGCCTGGTAAACGGGGCCCGAGGGAGAAATCTGTTTCATGATCTCCTTCTTGCCGCCGTAAGCGCCGACCGGCAGGCCGCCCCCGATGACCTTGCCCAGGGTGGTCAAGTCAGGCCGAACGCCAAAGCGCTCCTGGGCGCCGCCGTAGGCGACGCGGAAACCGCTCATAACTTCATCGAAGATGAGCACCATGCCGTGTTTCGTCGTCATCTCCCGAAGTCCTTCCAGATAACCGGGCTTCGGGGGGATGACCCCCATGTTTCCCGGCAGAGGCTCCACGATGATGCCGGCGATGCTGTCGCCTTCCGACGCCACGATCTTCGCCAAAGCTTCCAGATCGTTGAAGGGGGCGGTGATGGTATTTTTCACGTAGTCCGCGGGAACGCCGGGACTGGTGGGGACACCCAGGGTCGCGGCACCCGAGCCGGCCTTGACGAGAAGCCCGTCGGAATGGCCGTGATAACATCCTTCGAACTTCATGATCTTGTCCCGGCCCGTATACCCCCGGGCGAGGCGGATGGCGCTCATGGTGGCTTCCGTCCCCGAGTTGACCATGCGAACCATTTCAATCGAGGGCACGGCGTCGATGACCATCTCCGCCAGTGTGATTTCCAGTTCTGTGGGTGCACCGAAACTGGTGCCCTTTTTTATGGCGGTAGCCAGAGCATCGATCACTTGGGGGTGGGCATGGCCCACGATCATAGGCCCCCAGGAGCCGACGTAGTCGATATAACTTGCGCCGTCGACGTCGTAAATCCTGCAGCCTGAGGCCCGGTCGATGAAAATGGGTGTACCCCCCACCGACTGAAAGGCCCGCACCGGGCTGTTGACCCCGCCGGGGATTACGGTCCGGGCTTTTTGAAAGAGCGATTCCGATCCTGTGGACATAGTGGGTCTCCCTTTTACAGGTCAAATTCCGCAAAAAACTAACATGAACATGAAAAGGTGTCAATGAAATAAGGGTTTCAGGCAGGCCTACCTTGAATCCCGTTGCCGGGATTAGGGAAAATAGACGAGAAACGCGACGATGCTCAGCATTACCGGGAAGGCGATGTGGGGAAAAACGTAGCTCCAGCGTACCCTGCGGCAGAAGTTCCTGAAATACTGAAGATGAAGATAGCCGAAGACGAAAAGGGAAAAGAGGGCCACTGCGGGACTCTCTTTGATCAGCAGCATCAAAAGCAGGATGAAGTAGAGCAGATCGAAGAAGACGACGCTGAAAAGATGGAAAATGATCTCGCCGTGATAGCGCCGAATCAGCAAGCCGTCCCCCGATTCGGGGTTCTGAAATGACGTTTTCTGAAATAGGCCCGGCATGTCTGCTTACCCCTCCCTGAGGACCTTGGCGGCGTCCTTGGCCCAGTAAGTGAGAATCATGTCGGCCCCGGCCCGTCGAATAGCCAGGAGCGATTCCATCATGGTCCGTTTTTCATCCAGCCAGCCGAGCTTCGCCGCGGCCTTGATCATGGAGAACTCGCCGCTCACGTTGTAGGCCGCCACGGGCAGATCGAACTCCTCCTTCACCCGGTAGATGATATCCAGGTAGGGGAGGGCCGGCTTGACCATGAGGATATCGGCCCCTTCGGCCACGTCGAGTTCGGCCTCCCGCATCGCTTCCCGGGTGTTGCACGGATCCATCTGGTAGGAGGCCCGATCTCCAAATTCCGGTGTCGACTCGGCGGCGTCCCGAAAGGGTCCGTAAAAACCGGAAGCGTATTTCACGGCATAGGACATAATGGGCACGTCGTCAAAACCTTCCTCATCCAGGGCGTCCCGGATGGCGCCGACCCGGCCGTCCATCATGTCCGAGGGGCCCACCATGTCGGCCCCGGCCCGGGCGTGGGACACGGCCTCACGGGCCAGCAGGTCCAGGGTCGCATCGTTGAGCACGTCGCCCCCCTCCACCACGCCGCAGTGACCATGGTCGGTATATTCACAGAGACAGACATCGGTAATCACCACGAGCTCCGGGATCTTGTCTTTGAGCGCCTTGACGGCGGTCTGGATGATCCCCTTGTCATCATAGGCCCCGGACCCCAGGGGGTCTTTTGTGGCCGGGATTCCGAAGAGAATGACCGCCGGAATCCCCAGGGCATGGACGCTCCGGGCCTCCCGCACCAGGTTCTCAACGGAGAGCTGGTAATTACCAGGCATGGAGGGGATCTCGTTCTTGACCTTCTTGCCGTGTATCACAAACATGGGGTAGATCAGGTTGTCCACGAAGAGGCGGGTCTCCCGGACCATCCGCCTGATCTGCTCATTCTTGCGGACCCTTCGGGCCCGGTAATGGGGAAAGAACATGTTGTTTATGCCTCCTTTCGGTGAATCATGGATTCGACCTCAACAAAATAGTGCAGAATTGCGTCGGAGACCGATTCCAGCGTCGATTCTTCGGGCTCGATGACCACATCTAAACCGGCCGCCCGCGCCGCTTTGGCGGTGATCGGCCCGATGCAGGCCGCTTTGATATGGGTGAGTGCGGCTTCAAAGCCTTTCTCCACGGCGGCATGGACGAAGTTCTTCACATTGGAGGGGCTGGTAAAGACAACCAGGTCTGCTTTCCGGTTGACCAGGATCTCCTCCAGCGCCTCCTCGGCGATGTGGGGAGGGATATTCCGGTAAACCGTGGCCACCGTCACATCGGCACCTTCTCCCCGCAGCGATTCAGGGATGATCTCCCGGGCGGTCTCGGCCCGGGGAAGGAGGACCCGCGTCCCCTCCAGATTCATGGTACTCTTCATGGCCGCAACCACCCCTTCGCCGGTGAATTCCTCGGGAATGAGGTCCGCCCCGATGCCCCGGGTCCTGAGGGAGCGTGCCGTGGAAGTGCCCACGGTACAGATCCTGACCCCCTTCAGGTCCCGCACGTCCCGCCCCTGCATCACCATCCGGTCGAGAAAGGCCCGGACGGCGTTGGCGCTGGTGAAGATGAGCCAGTCAAAGGTTTCGACCCGGGCAATGGCCCGGTCCAGCGTTTCGAAACTCTCGGGGGGAACGATTCGGATCGCCGGGAGGTAGTAGATAACGGCGCCGAGACGTTCCAGCTGCTTGGAAAAAAGACCGGCATTCTCCCGTTCCCGGGTCAAGGCGATCCGCTTGCCGAAGAGGGGAAGTTTTTCCACCCACTTGAGCTTCTCCCTTAACCGGACGCTCTCACCCACCAGCATGACCGCCGGCGCCTTGAACCGGGCTTCCGTCGCTTTCTCGTAGATATCGGCCAGCGTGCCTGTGAGGACTTCCTGCTCCGGTGTGGTTCCCCAGCGGACGAGGGCCACCGGCGTTTCAGGGGACCGACCATGGGCCATGAGGTTTGCGGCGTTTGCCTTGATGTTCCCCACGCCCATGTAGATGGCGAGGGTGCCGACTCCGGTGCTGAGTTTTTCCCAGTCAACGGCGGGACCCGTTTTGCCTGCCCCTTCGTGGCCCGTCACAAAAGCGACGGTGGACGAAAAGTTGCGGTGCGTCAGGGGAATGCCGGCGTAGGCTGCGGCGGCCGTTGCCGCTGGCACACCGGGGACGATCTCAAAGTCGATGCCCGCGTCCACCAGATCCTCTGCCTCTTCACCGCCTCGGCCGTAGATTAACGGATCGCCGCCTTTGAGGCGGGCCACTATTTTCCCCTGCCGTGCCTTCTCCACCAGGACCCGGTTGATATCGTTCTGATGGAGCGTATGATGGACCCCGGTCTTCCCGGCGTAGATGGTTTCACATCCCTCTCTGGCATACTGAAGAAACTTCTGATTGGCCAGGTAGTCGTAGACAATGACATCGGCGTCCCGGATGCACTCGATGGCTCTCAGTGTAATCAGTTTGGGATGGCCCGGACCGGCCCCAATGAGAAAGACTTTTCCCGTTGGCTTTTCTTTCATGTGTTTACCTTGGGCATGTTTATACCTCCGGCGCCGAGTTATCCGTCTGCTGGTAAACCTCGGCGAGGATCTTGCCGCCTCCGGCGTCCAGGATCCGTCCGCCCAGTATCGTTCCCAGTTCTATCGATTCTGAACGGGGAGCCCGCATCTCGTCCCGGATGAGGGCTTTGCCGTCCACGCTCCCCACCAGACCCCGCAAATGGATTTTGTCGCCGTCGATCACACCGTAGGCCGCAATGGGGACCTGGCATCCCCCTTCCAGTTTTTTCAGCAGCGCCCGTTCGGCGATGACCGTGTCGAAGGTATCCTGATGCCGGAGGAAATCGATGCGTTCATTGACCCCGGCGTCGTCCTGCCGGCATTCGATGCCGATGGCCCCCTGTCCGATGGCCGGCAGGCAGATGTCGGCGTCCAGGGTCTGGGTGATCTTGTCCTCCCAGCCGAGCCGCCGGATGCCCGCGGCCGCAAGGATCACGGCATCGAGTCCTTCGGTGTGGAGTTTACGGATGCGGGTGTCCAGATTCCCCCGGAGGGTGATCATCTGCAGGTCGGGCCGATGATGGAGCAGCTGGGCCTGACGCCTCAAGCTGCTTGTGCCGATTTTGGCACCCCGGGGCAGATCGGCAAAGGCCTTGCCATGGGACAGGAGTGCGTCCCTCGGATCTTCCCGCTCACAGATGACCGGCAGATGGAGCCCGTCGGGGAAGTCTGTGGGGACGTCCTTCATGCTGTGGACAGCCAGATCGGCCCGTCCCGATAAAAGGGCTTCCTCGATCTCTTTGACAAAGAGCCCCTTACCGCCGACCTGGGCCAGCGGCACGTCCAGAATTTTGTCTCCCGTGGTCTTTATTTTCACCAGTTCCACCTTAAGGTCCGGGTATGCCGCCTCGAGTCGGCCTTTGATCCAGTTCGCCTGCCAAAGTGCCAGCTGGCTTCCCCGGGTTCCGATCCGCAGTGTTTCTTTCTTTCCCATTCGCTTTCCTTATGTTGAATTCGGCGGCCTGTGCGGGGCCTCCCTGTTAGTGTTATGGGCCCCTGGTCTTTCCGCCCTGACTGTGCCCTTCGGGCTCATCGAGGCGGAAGATCTCTTTGATGACATCGATAAGGGCCTCCCGGTTGTCTCTTTGCTGATCCGATTTCAAGGCCTGCAGCGGCCCATGGAGTATCTTGTTGACGATGGCCGCCGCCATGGCGTCAATGGCTTTCTTTTCCTTGTCCGATATGCCGTTCAACCGGGGGAGGGTCTTTTTGAGTTCCTCCTGCCGGATCTGTTCCAGCCGTTCCCGCAAGAGGACGATCATGGGTGTCACGTCCAGGGACGACATCCACCGGGTAAAGGTCCCCACCTCCTGCACCACGATCTCATCGGCTTTCTCCGCCTCTTTCTGCCGCTCCTGAATGTTCGTGTTGACCACGGCCTGGAGATCATCAATGTCGTAGAGATAGACATTGCGCAGCTTGTTGATCTCGGGGTCCAGATCCCGGGGTACGGCAATGTCGATTAAGAACATCGGCTTGTTTCTTCTCTGATGGAGCACCTCTTTGACGTCCTTGTGATTCAGGATGTAGTTGGACGCGCCGGTGGAGGAGATGATAATATCCGTGCGGATCAGGGAGTCGGTGAAGTCTTCAAAGCGGATGGCGCTGCCGTTATATTCCTCCGCCAGTTCCACGGCCCTGCTGTAGGTTCGGTTCGTCACCAGGAGCCGCTTGGCGCCATTCTCCATGAGGTGCCTTGCGGCCAGTTCGCTCATTTCCCCGGCACCCACGAGCATCACCGTTTTCTCGCTCAGATCGTCGAAAATCTTCTTGGCCAGTTCCACGGCGGCATAGCTGATGGAGACGGCGTACCGGGCAATTAGGGTTTCCGTCTTGACCCGTTTGGCCGTGGAAAAAGCCTTGTGCATGAGACGGTTCAGAATGATCCCGGTGGCTCCTTCCTCGGAGGCGACGGTATAGGCGTTCTTGATCTGTCCCAGGATCTGCGGTTCCCCCACCATCATGGAGTCCAGAGACGAGGCCACCCGGAAGATATGCTGTATCGCTTTTTCCCCCTCCAGACTGTAAAAATGGGTGTCCACTTCCGAGAGGGGAATCCCGCTGCCCGAGGTGAGGTAGTCCTTGATCGTCTCGATGCCCGTGGCGCCATGGCTGCAGCTGGCCAGGACCTCGACGCGGTTGCAGGTGGCCACGATGAGGCATTCGGGGACGGCGGCGCATCTGAGCTTGCCGAGCTGCTCCGGCAGGGCCACGTCGGGCATGCAGACCTTTTCCCGAAGTTCCACTGGCGCTGTTTTATGACTCAGGCCGACCAGAACGATAGCCATTAAAAACGCTCCGGATAGTGATAGCTCGACATGAAGCTGTTGATTCCGATGAACGCGAAGACGAGCACCGAGAAGCCGATGATGGCCATGATCGCGCTTCGGCGGCCGCGCCAGCCCACGGTCAATCTTCCGTGGAGAAGGGCGGCGTAGATGACCCAGGTAATGAGGGACCAGATTTCTCTCGGGTCACCCTGCAGATAGCTCCCCAGGGAGGTCCGCGCCCACAGGGCACCGGTAATCATACCGAGGGTCAACAGCAAAAATCCGATGGTAATGACCCGGTGGTTCAAGGCGTCGAGAATCTCCAGGGACGGGAGTTTCCGGAAGGTGTTGCCGAACTTGTGTGCCTTGAGCTGATACTCCTGGAGGATGTAGACGATGCTGATGGCGAAGGCCAGGGCAAATGCCGCGTCGCCCAGAAAGGCAAGAGTCACGTGGATCCCGAGCCAGGAACTCCTGAGCAGCGGGGTCAATTCTCTGATTTCCTGAGAGGCCAGAGCAGGATAGAGAAGGGCCGTAAAGGCAATGGGAATAATAAAAGATCCCAGAATGAGGAGCCTGTACCGGAATTCCAGGAGCAGAAAGACCAGGATGATGGTCCAGGAGAAAAAAGACGCCCCCTGCTGAAAGTTGGTCACCGGAAGATAACCGGCACGGATGTAGTCGAAGATGAGTGCCCCTGTGTGACAGACAAACCCGGCCATGGTGATGACAAGATAGATTCTACCCAGGGCCTTTTTCGGCGAAACAAAATAGATCAGGCATAAAACGGTGGAGAGCAGGTAGAAAGCCAGCGCGATTTTGAGGAGCATAGGGGTCCATTTCCTTGTGAATAAAGGGGAAAAACACTTTGACTAAAATAATACAAAGTCTATTAAAAATCAATGTTTAAATAGGCTACCATGGCATAGACGGACGTTATTCAACGATTCGTGCAGAGATTGGGGCAAAGGAGCGAATATCACAGCTGAAAACCCCT
>CAYUBU010000292.1:0-5310 GCA_964443105.1 uncultured Nitrospirota bacterium | reverse complement strand
GCCTGCCCATTAGATTGATGGCGTACTTCCAGGACCAGGGCCTCCTCTCCGGCTTCCCTGCCTTCCACCAGCAGAACACCTTTTCCGTTTCTCGACTCCGTGAGAAGACCGTTTTCATTCTCGAAACGTTTCAGATCGACTCCTTTCTCGGTCACCTGAAAGGTAAAGACGGATGCATAGTCGGTGGCCGATTTCAGACTCTCCAAACTTCCGGTCAGGTAATTTCCTGCCTCCTCGGCAAACAGATCAGTGGCAACGATATTGACCTTTCCATTAACTGACTTTAGTACATAAGTATAATCACTTATGCCGAAGATCTCCAGCAAATTCTGCAGGTCGAGATGAAGGGGGAAAAAGTCGATCAAGTCCCGAACACCGTCCACGGTGGGACTCTTATAATCCACGGTGTCCAGGAAACTGTCGTCGCCGGGGATATCGGTTCCTGTGGTATTCCCTTCATCATCGTCGTCATTGATCCAGAAGTGAAAGGTATCACCCAGGAGTGCCCGGTTGCGATCCTCGTCGTCGATTCGCCGGTCGCGATTATAGTCTGGGATCAGGGTCGCATTATGGACAGACAAGCGCACAGCGTCGCCAAAAAGATAAGGTGACGGACCGGGTCCGTCGGGATCTATGTATACCTCGATCCGCTGGTCGCCGGCGTGAATACTCGGTTGAATTCCCTCAACGTAGAGGTTCAGGGTACCGCCCTGCCCTCCCCCGCCCAAACTTGCAAGTTCCAGTTCTTCTTCGTTTCCGATGTAGTCGCCCCCATTGCTCCGGGACTCAAGGACACGGATTGCCATACCGTCTTTCGTCCAGATGCGAAGGCCCGGCACCCCAGGCGAAGAAGGAGAAGCGTCGGACAGAGGACTGGACGCCGGATAAACGAATTTGACCTTTGCGTCGGTCAAGTCCACGGGGCTGGTAATCTTCAATACCATGGGTGTAAACGGCGCGCTCTGATTTGTGCCGCCTTGATTGTATTTCCCCAGCTCAGTAGGAAGATCGACCTTGCCGTCTCCATCGAAATCCCACTCATTGACCCGAATCACTTTTCCCGGTTCCGAAGCAAGGTCCTCCAGGTATTCCTCTTCCGTATCTTCTGCAGGCAGCCGGTGGATACCGGTTTCGTCCACACCGCTGTTGTTGTCGCTGTCAATATCGAGGTCGACTTGCATGAAGGCCAGGGGAATTATCTCGCTCTTCATCTCAGCGCCGGTTCCGTGGTTCAGAACCACCTGTGCGTAGTAGGCCTGAGTCGCATGGAACCAAGAACCTCGGGAAATGGTCGCCTTGCCGTTCCCCATGGTTTCAGCGGCAATATAGGTGATGGGCGTATCGTCGCTGTCATAGATAATGACGTAGGCGTCGCCGGCTTCATAGGGAGGATTGTTTTCTTCAGGGGAGGGATGGATAGTGTAACCGATTTCGTAATCTTCTGTCAGGAAACCGTTTGGGTCGACGAGCAGGGTGGCAAGGGTCTCCAATTCAATCGTCACGCCAAACACCGGCATGAGGGTCTCCGCCTGTCTTGTTCCCCCATTGATTGTGGTGGTACAGGTCACATGAACCCATTTGAGTCCCGACTCGAGGGTATGGCGGTATTCGTAAAGACCGTTCTCCGAGTCCACTGGACTACCGGGTTTGCCGTTGAAGAGCACCGGAGCATTGTCCAAAAGATGGAGGTCCCCGTTCATCAGGTAAAAGGCCTTGATCCGGATCGGTATGCTGCCCTCCACGGGCCCCGCGTTGATCAAATTTCCCCGGGTGTCGGAGACATAGATCCCGAACAGATAAAGCTGTACCCCATTCTCGTCATGGGCATGGCTGTAATGCTCAAAGGTGGCCCGCAGGGATTCGGACTCCGCCGTGATGGTATAGAGAGCGTTGCCCCGGTCACCGAGTATGACACCAGCCTGAACGCCCGCGGCACTTGTTTTCAAATCAAGACTCGACGCCTCCGGGTCACCGCACTGCCCCCAAGTGCCGACGTTTGCGAGGCACGGTTCTTCAAGGGGCACCAAATAGGCTCTTTGCTCTATCTCTGTATCAGCGCTTGCGACCCTTAAGTTGACCGGACGGTTTACGATGGGGTTCCCGTACTGATCTTCTATGGCCACGGAAACGAAGCCTGAATAGGTCAAGATCGGTGCTGTTAGTCCGTCGCCATGCAGTTTTCTCATGGTCACCCCAACCCCCGGTAATCCATAGGCCACAAAGGGCGCCGCAAGACGGATACCAGACTCCAGGGAAACGTCCACAATGTTGCCGCCCAACTGATCGCTATGGGGCTGACCGGGAACATCCCGGAAGACGGGATTGTCCCATGTGTGTTTGCCGAGCATCAACTCGGCCGTCGCTACGCCCCTACGGTTCGTTCTGGTTGTATAGCTTGTTTCGCCATTCTCGAAATTGCCGCCCCCGGCCTTCACGGTGAAGGTGACAGGAGCACCGAGAACCGGCCTGAAGTTCTTATCATACACCACCACCTGTAACGGCTTATCCAATTCTTCTCCGACGGGGCCCTCCTGGTAATCGGTCCAGGAATTCTTCACCATATACCTGGCCGAAGAGGCCTTGAAGTTGGGCAGAATATAGTTGTTGTCATATTGGATGAGATAAATCTCCGGCCACCGCTCACTGGACCATGCCGTCATCCCGCCGGCGATCATCCCTGACAGCATCCAACCCGATTCGCCCGTTGTCTCGTTTTCCTTGATATATCCGATTCCCGTCCAGTCTTCATAGGTGATCACTGTCTCGGGAATCGTGACCGTGAGACCCCGGGCTGCGGCGTTGGCTATGTCCGCAAGTATATTTTCATCGAAATCAAGGGTGGGAAGAAGAGTTTCGGCGTTATTGTGATCGATACGAATCAGCGGGATGCCCTGGCTGTTGGCAAAGCCGATCAGCTTGGCTGTGGAGATGCTCTCCACGGGAATTTTCTCTTCCAGGATCCCATGCTCAAGCACCGAGCCTTCCAGCGACGAGAGGCTCAGGAACATCTTTTCTAGACTATTCCCATTTTCCCCATAACTCACGGCTTCCACGGCTCGCAGATCGGCGTCGACATAAACGCCCCGCCACTGCACATCATGGGGCGTGTCAAGAAGGTAACTTACATCCATTATGCTTCCCAGGGTCACGACAGTGGGCAGCGGACGAAGAACGGCGACGTCCAGAAGAGCACCCAGTTCATCCTCCGCTCGATTCCAGCGGTCTACATAATCGAGGGCCGCTTCAAACAGCAGCCTCCCACTCCCTTTGTCTTCCTCAGCCCTGTAGCCGGGAAATACAGGCTGTTGGGCAACAATCCCAATAACTGAGAGCTTCCCAGTGATTTCACGGTTTTCTATTTTCTCCGTGCCCTGAGGACCGATAAGCTCCAGAGTCAGTGAGAAATCTTCACCCATGGGCAAACCGTCCTGCCCGACAATCATTCTGTCGTCGTTCACTTTGAGAACCGGCCTTAAACGGACCAGGTAAGGCGGCGTATTACCCAAACCGCCGTAGCCGTTGATGATCTCCTGGTCCTCCACGGATTCGGGCTCATAGGTGAGTACGATTTGCTGGTTCGAAAGAGCGTGTACAGGGAGTGTTATGTCGAAAAAGAGATCGTCGCCTGCACCGGAAGCCTTGAATCGGACCTGATGCAAAAGCTCATCGGGGATTGACCCATATTCATGGGTCACCCTGACCTGATCAAACTGAAGACTGGCCGGAAGAATATGGAGCACTTCGGGGATGAGCGTGCTTGCGCGAAGGTAATCCTCATAGGATTTTTCCGGGTCGCTCTGGTCCAGGTGAGACTCGATCTCAGTCCGAAGATATTCCAGGGGCGTCAACTCCTGGACGGAGCCGAGGTAGTCCTCTCTGAGGGCGTCCAGGGAGATGGCCTGGGTAATATCTTCATGCTCGTTGTATTCGTACCCTGCGACCTTGATGCTCGTATCCAGTCCGAGCCATGCTCTCCCCTCCTCGTCGATCACGGCGCCCCGGTAATTGGCATAGGGGATCTCGCTTTCCACCCAGATGTGTTCGATCTGGAAATTGGATATGCCGCCACCGGCAATCACCAAGTCATGAGGGATCCCCGCTTTCTGGAAGAACTCGGCGATTTTCCAGGGATCATCGATCCCTGTGAGATTCTGTGCGGCCGCAATGCCCGGATGAAATTCAATGACGCCCCGCACATACCGGGATGGAAAACCGGAGGCCCGGAGCAGAGCGACCAGCAGCGCCGCCTGATCGCAGTCATTGCCGCGTCCCTGGCGCAGGGTCTCTTCGGCGCCTTTCATACAGCCCCAGTACCATTCTGTTTCGATGTTATTTTTCACCCATTCGTAGATCAAGACCGGGTTCCAATTGAGGGACTGGGCCATGGTCACAATTTCAAGGGAAATCGGCGCTTCGCCAGTCCCGCTCAGGTCAAAAAGAGACACCGTCTGATCGCCGCCACTGTAGGCCGGGATGATGGGCGGAGCACTGTTCGGAGTTGCAGCGGGATAGCTCAGGTTTTTGTAAGGAAGGGCCCCGAAAATGGGATTCTTTTTCTTGTAGAGAATTTTTTCCAGGAATGTGTCCAGCTCGTCGATGATTTCCTGTGGATTGGTACCGGCACCGAGGCGATCCAAGAGGTTCAGCAATTGATCAACAGACTCCCCGTATCTCGCCGACATGGCGCCCTCTCTTTCGAGCGCCTTGGGTCCCTGGCCTGCAGCCTTGTCCGCCCGAAGTTTGAATCTTTCCTGAAGTAGGAGGTGGTTGACCTGGATGTTTTCCGCTCTCTTTTTCAACCGGGCGATTTCGAAGTCAACCGGTGTTCCAGAGAAGAGCTTTCGCTGAATCTGCTTGACGAGGCCTCGACATTGCACCAGATCGGTCTGCAGTTCCCCCTCCAAGGAAAGATCAGCCCCGGTCGCGACATGGGTGACGAAAAAGAGTGAGATAAGCAAAACGGCGATACCGGAAAGCCGTATCTTTGATTGTTCCCGGAGTAATTTCACGACCGCCAGCCTCCATTAAACAAAGAGGTTCTCAACAGTATCGTATGGGTAATAAAACGCAAGAAAACGACAGGAACACCCTCGAAGTTTATTGCCAGGGTCCCAAAGGATCACCACTCTTCCCTCTCTCCCAAAGAGACGGTGTCGGAATGATGAAGAACGCACATTCTGTCATTCCGGGCTCGTCCCGGAATCTCGTTTCTTCATGTACTTGCGAAAAGCCGAGATTCCGGCACGGAGTTTATCTAGGTCCCTGCCTTCGCAGGGATAAATTCCTACAGGGAGCCGGAATGACAATTGC
>CAYUBU010000291.1:0-2707 GCA_964443105.1 uncultured Nitrospirota bacterium | reverse complement strand
ATTTCTGGCATCGAAGACCGCTCCGAATCCTTTTCTCCCTTTTGTTTCTTGTAGTCGGAGGGGGAGTCACCGGTTTCATGGTGATAGAAGGCTGGAGTTTCATCGATTCCCTCTACATGACTGTCCAGGCACTTTCCACCGTCGGTTACAATGAGGCTTACCCTCTTTCTGAACTCGGAAAAATATTTACGGTATTATTGATTATCACCGGTGTCAGCTCGGTGGCCTTTGTCATCCGGACTGCATGGCAGATCATGCTAGAGGAGAGAATAAACGCCGCGCTGGGGAGGAGAGTGATGAAAACAATCCAGAAACTGAGAGAACACTATATCATTTGTGGTTTCGGCAGGATGGGGCTCGTCATCTGCCAGGAGCTTCAGGAGATGGGTTATCCCTTCGTCGTAGTTGAGAACAAGTCCGAGATTACTGCTGAGCTCGACAGACTGGGTTATCCTTATGTCAGCGGCGACGCGACTGTCGATGAAGTGCTCATTGAAGCGGGGATCGAGAGGGCAAAGGGTGTGGTATGTGTTGTGAGCAACGACACGGAAAACGTATTTATCGCCCTTACAGCGAGAGGTCTTAACCCAAAACTGAACATCGTTTCCCGGGCAGCCACTCCCGAGTCGGTTCAGAAACTTATCCGGGCGGGTGTTAACAGGGTTGTCTCACCGTACTATCTGGGAGGATTCCGCATTGCCATGAGCCTCCTGAGTCCCACCGTGCTCGATTTTATTGAAACCATTGTCCATGACACAGAGATGGAACTCCGTCTGGAGGAGGCCGAGATTGCCCGCGGATCAACACTGTATGGCGTTGACATTGCGTCATCTGGTCTTCGCAAGGATCTGGATCTCATTATCCTGGCCATCAAAGGGGCCACTGGCGCCATGGTGTTCACCCCTTCCTTCGAAACCGAGATAAAGGGCGGTGACACCCTGGTTGTACTCGGCCACCAACCGAACCTTGAAAAGCTCAAGGTGATCGCGCAGAAAGCATGATCTATGGATAAACAGCTATTCGGCCGCGCCTCCCTGAGCAACCTGGAGGAGGATCTGCGGTTCCTCGAGAAGCATGGTCTTTTTCCGGAGGTCTATCTTCCGGGTGAGGTCCTCGATTCTGTCGATGAAAAGGACCTTGCTCCCTTGATCAAATGGAGGGAAAGGGGAAAGGACGTATCCCTTCATGCCCCGTTCATGGACCTGTCCCCGGGCGGTCTTGACCCCCGTGTTCTGGAGGTTACAAGGCTGCGTTTTTCCCAGGTCAGGGACATCGTCGAGATTGTCCGTCCGCGGAACGTCGTTTTTCATCCCGGATACGACAGATGGCGATACGGTTACCAGAAGGACCTGTGGCTGAACAACAGCATGGAGATCTGGTCTGAGGTCGTGGATTGGGGCGACAAACTGGGATCCAGGATCCTGCTGGAGAATGTCTTCGACGTTGTCCCGGATCATCTTATCAAACTCAGGGACATGATCGGTAAGCCCCTTGGTTTCTGTTTTGACACCGGACACTTTCTTCTCTTCTCCGATCTCTCGCTGGATGGATGGTTGTCGGCGATGGGTGAATCCCTGATGGAGCTCCACCTTCATGATAACTTTGGGGACAGGGATTCCCATCTGCCCATTGGAGACGGGATATTCGATTTTCCAGGTTTGTTGACCTCTCTGGACAACAAGGGCATCGCTCCGCTGATCGTGCTTGAACACCATTCACGAGAGGAAACACTTCTTTCTCTAAAGAAAATGAGACGGTATCTTGAAGACCAGAAAAATAACAAGGATCGAAATCGATGATCTGCTCGCCACTGTTGAGAAGCCGTCGCGCTACCTTGGTCAGGAGATAAACTCTGTCCATAAACCGCCCGGCGAGGTTCAGCTTCGGGCAGTCCTCGCCTTCCCCGATCTTTATGAAGTGGGGATGTCGCATCTCGGTACCCAATTGCTTTACGGACTTGGGAACGAGCGGCCTGGTATCCAGGTTGAGAGGGTGTTTCTCCCGCAGACGGACATGCTCGAGATCCTCAAGGAAAAGGGGATCCCTCTGTTTTCCCTGGAGAGCCGTACGGCTCTTTTTGATTGCGATGTCATCGGTGTTACCCTCCAGTCCGAACTGACCTACACAAATGTCCTGACCATTCTGGACGCTGCCCAGATCCCCCTCAAATCATCACAGAGGTCTGAAGAGATGCCCATTGTCGTGGCCGGTGGTCCGTGCGCTTTTAATCCGGAACCACTAGGGGAGTTTTTTGACCTTTTCCTCCTTGGGGACGGTGAACAGGTGTGGCCCGCCATGCTGGAAACCCTGAAAGAGATCAGGGCTCAGGAAGGATCACGCAGCGATATGCTGGCCGCGGCGAGGAGGATCCAGGGCGCCTACGATCCCTCCGCTTTCCAGATTCATTACAGGGAAAACGGAACGGTGGATCGCGTACAACAGCAGGGAGCGGCGGCCCAGGTCGTTAAAGCTCCGTGTGTGGATCTTGGCCAGGATATTCCTTTTGCTTCTTTCATGGTCCCCTTTGTCCAGCCTGTTCATGATCGAATAAGTATTGAGGCTGCCAGAGGGTGTACCCGCGGATGCCGCTTCTGCCATGCGGGGATGGTTTATCGTCCGGTCAGGGAGCGGTCCCAAAGGGCTGTTATGGATGCTGCCGGGAAAGCTCTGGAGGCAACCGGTCATGAAGACCTTTCCCTGACGGCTT
>CAYUBU010000290.1:0-3058 GCA_964443105.1 uncultured Nitrospirota bacterium | reverse complement strand
CCCACAAGGGATGCCAGGGGCTGGGGGCCCCCGGATGGGCAACACCGGCGGGGTCAGGCCCCGCCGGTGCGAAGACGGTTGGCGTCGAGGCCGGGTCGCAGGGAGCCGGGCCCCCAGCGGATCGGCCTCAGGCCAGCTACTTGACCTCGACCTCGGCGCCGGCGTCGGAGAGCTCCTTGGCGAGCTTGTCGGCATCTTCCTTCGAGACGCCCTCCTTGACGGCGTTCGGGGCGCCGTCGACGAGATCTTTAGCCTCTTTGAGACCGAGGCCGGTAAGGCTTCTAACGACCTTAATCACCTTGATCTTCTCAGAACCCACCTCAGCGAGAACGACGTCAAACTCCGTCTTTTCCTCAACTGCCGCAGCACCGGCACCAGCACCCGGCATGGCTGCTACGGCAACCGGCGCCGCTGCGCTCACTCCAAATTTATCCTCAAGTTCCTTTACGAACTCCGCCATTTCCAGCACGGTCATGTTTTCGATAAAGGAGACCACATCTTCTTTTGTAATATCGGCCATTTTCATTTCCTCCTAAAGAATCATTGTCAATTGACTGACAATATTAGCCTTAATCATATCCGGATCGCTCAAGCGGCGTCCTTCTGAGCACGAACAGCGTCCAGTACTCTGACAAAACTGGTTGGAATTTCGGAAAGAGTTCTGACAAAATTCGTAGCGGGGGCCTGCATGGAAGATAACGCGGTTGCCAGAAGGGTCTCCCGGTCGGGCAATTCCGCAAGCATCTTGATCTCGTCAAGGCCTATGACTCTGCCTGACAGGATACCCACCTTGGGCTCCATGTCTTTGTTATCTTTCATGAACTGGATCAGAGCCTTGGCGGGTCCAACAGGGTCATCCTCGGCAAAGAGGATACCCACGGGGCCGCTAAAGTGCTCTTTGACCGCCTCAAGGGGAGTTTCATCTGCAGCCCGGATGGAGAGAGTGTTCTTCACAACCCGGAAACTGCCGTCCACCTTGCGGAGCTGTACTCTGAAATCAGTGAGGTCAGCCACCGTCAGTCCGCGGTAATCCGCGAGGACAGCCATCTCCATCTTCCCGAACAGATCGTGCAGTTCCTGAATTTTCGATTCTCGATCAGCGCGGCTCAACTTCAAACCTCCTTTCTTTTTAGATCAGTTGACGTGATCAGTTCCACGCCGGTTTTGCAAAGACATGTTGAGACTTGAAGTGGTCCGCCGCGCCCCAGGTGATCTTCATGGAATGCCTTGGATCCGCACCGTGTCTCGGCAGGGTGTCGAGTGCTCGTTTAATTCCCCATAGCCCTGATGTGCTTATGGGCTTCTGGGAACCCTGCTGTCATTGAACGTCCGGTGTGGCCTGGTAAGATTCTACCACCTGTTACCGTAGGGCGTTCATCGCCCAGATGGTGTCAATTTTGACTCCCGGTCCCATGGTGGATGAAATAACGATACTTTTAAAATAACGGCCCTTGCTGGCCGCGGGTTTCAGTTTAAGGAGCGTTTCAAGAAAAGCGGTAAGGTTCCCAACGAGTTGTTCCTGGGAGAAACTTGCCTTTCCGATAGCGGAATGGACAATACCGTTCTTCTCGGTTCTGAATTCCGCCTTACCCGCCTTTATCTCCTCGATCGCCTTGGCAAGATCGAAGGTGACCGTTCCCAGTTTTGGATTGGGCATGAGGCCTCTGGGGCCCAGGACCTTCCCGAGTTTTCCGACAATTCCCATGAGATCAGGAGTTGCCACAACCCTGTCGAAATCGAGCCAGCCGCCCTGGATCTTTGCGGCGAGATCCTCACCACCTACGTGATCCGCCCCGGCATCTCTGGCTTCCTTGTCCTTCTCACCCTTGGCAAACGCCACGATACGCTCCGTTTTGCCCAGGCCGTGGGGAAGAATAGTTGCTCCCCGGACCATCTGGTCGCTGCGCCGGGGATCGACACCCAGTCGGACTACACACTCAACCGTCTCATCGAACTTGGCGCCGGCTGTCTCCTTTACCAGTGAAACGGCCGTGTCGAAATCGACGGTCTTTAATCGGTCGATCTTCTGTGCCGCCTCTGAATATCTCTTTCCAGCTTTCATCTTTGATTAGTCTCCCGCGGTATATTAGTCCAGCGTCCTATATTCAGAGCCTAGAACCTGGATTCTAGAGTCTAGGGTCCAGGGTCTCAAGTCTAGGCTCCCGGCTCCTGATCCTGATCGGCCGCGTCCTGATCCCCGGCCTCTGATCCCTGGTCCAGTGACGCCGGGTCTACAATTACATGATCTCCGATCCCGCCATCCTTATCTTCCACTACAATTCCCATGCTTCGGGCGGTCCCCTCCACCATTTTGGACGCCTGATCTATATCATAGGCGTTGAGATCCTCCATCTTGGTCCGGGCGATCTCCTCAACCTGGGCTTTCGAGACCTTCCCCACCTTGATCCTGTTCGGTTCGCCTGAACCCTTGTCGAGACCCGCTGCTTTCTTGAGGAGCACCGCTGCCGGCGGGGTTTTGGTTATGAAACTGAAGGAACGATCAGCGTACACGGTGATCACCACCGGGATGATCATCCCTCCCTGATCCTGGGTTTTGGCGTTGAACGCCTTGCAGAACTCCATAATGTTAACACCGTGCTGACCCAACGCCGGACCCACAGGAGGGGACGGGTTGGCCTGACCGGCGGGAATCTGAAGTTTGATGAAACTGAGGATTTTCTTTGCCATTTGCTTTTCCCTTCGTTTGTCAGTTTTTTTCGACCTGCAGGAACTCCAACTCCACTGACGTCGCCCTGCCGAAGATGGTCACCAGTACTTTGAGCTTCCCCTTCTCCTCGTTGACCTCTTTGACCATGCCGTTGAAATTGGTGAACGGACCGTCAACAACCCGCACGCTTTCACCTGCCGAGAAAACCACCTTGGGCGTAGGCCGCTCGGCGCCCTCCTCAACCTGCTTGAGGATCTTGGACACCTCGCTCTTGGAAAGGGGCGCGGGATTGGAACCGCCAACGAACCCGGTAACTTTCGGAAGGCTGTTGACCAGATGCCAGGTTTCATCGTTCAAAGCCAGTTCGACAATTATGTAGCCGGGGAAAAA
>CAYUBU010000289.1:0-15294 GCA_964443105.1 uncultured Nitrospirota bacterium | reverse complement strand
CGTCTCCCGGGTATTGGAACAGGCGAGACGGGAAAAGCGTGTCGGCCTCTCCCTGGATGCCGCCGTCTCTCTTTATTTGAGCGAGACCTGGCGGCAGCGGCTGGAACCCTATGGGAAAGAGCTTGCGGAGATCATGATCGTCTCTGCCGTTAAGCTGTTTCATGAGGGCGATCGTTCCGAGCAGGCATTCCCCGCCGAGGGGATTGACGGGGTATGGATTGCCGTCACACCGGCGCCGGGGCAAAAATGCGGACGGTGCTGGAACTACCGCCCCTCCGTCGGTGAGGCCGCCGATCACCCGACGATCTGTAGCCGCTGTGCCGCCGTGATTGCCGAGATGGCCCGGTCCGCCGGACAGAACCCAACCCATCGGTGAGGTCGCCTTGCATCTAGTCCGCCTGATCATAATTCCGGCCGTCATTCTCGTGGCCGACCAGATAAGCAAGTACTACGTCATGAAGGGGATGTCTCCCTACCAGTCGATCCCCGTGGTGGACGGCCTCTTTAATCTGACCTTCGTCATGAACCCCGGGGCGGCCTTCGGGTTTCTCTCGGGATCGTCGGAGCAGTTTCGGGTCCCCTTCTTTCTGACTGTTTCCATCATCGCCATCGCTGTGGTCATTCTCTTTTATTTGAAGGCGGCCAGGGACGATCTCCTCCTTCAGATCGGGTTGGCCCTGATTCTCGGCGGTGCCCTGGGAAACCTGATCGACCGGGTCCGGTTCCATGAAGTGGTCGACTTCCTCGATTTCTACTTCAAAGGCTACCACTGGCCCGCCTTCAATGTGGCCGACTCGGCGATTACCGTCGGTGTGGCGTTCCTGATCCTGGAGACCCTCCTGAGCGGCAGGAAAAGAGAGGGCGAGGTCGCCTGATGTATCCCGTACTCTTCAAACTCGGCCCCTTCACCCTTCACACCTACGGGGTTTTCGTGGCCGCCGCTTTTTTCCTGGCCATCTTTCTGAGCCTTCGACTGGCGAGGCGGGAAGGGATGAATGATGAGCAGATGCTCGACCTCGCTTTCTATATCACCCTCTCGGCCATCATCGGCGCGCGGGTCCTCTTCGTGATCGTCGAGTACCCCTACTTTCTGGAAAACCCGCTTCGCATTTTCAAGATCTGGGAAGGGGGGCTGGTCTTTTTCGGCGGTCTCATCCTGGCGGTAATTGTGGCCGTCGTCTACATGAAGCGTCACGGCATGCCGGTACTCAAAGTGGGCGACTGTGTCGCCCCCGCCTTGGTCCTCGCCCAGTCGGTGGGGCGCTTCGGCTGCCTTTCGGCGGGGTGCTGCTACGGCCGGGTCACCAAGGTCCCCTGGGGGATCGTCTTCACCGACCCCAATTCCCTGGTGGCGACGGAACGGCTCGGTCTGACACTTCATCCGACCCAGCTCTATTCTTCCGGCGCCAACTTCCTTCTCTTTCTCTTTCTCCTTCTTCTCTACCGGAAGAAGCGGTTCGACGGCCAGGTCCTTTTCGCCTACGGCATGCTCTATCCCATCGTCCGTTCGGTGGTGGAGGTTTTTCGAGGCGACCCGAGGGGATCGATGCTGGGAGGCCAGATCTCCACGTCCCAGGGAATCAGTGCCATCATCCTGATTCTCTCGGCAACCCTCTACATCCGGGTGCGCCGGGACCCCCGGTTTGCCCGTGACTAGCCCGTTCCTATATCCATTTCGACGAAAAAGGGTGCCAGGCAGGCCTGCCTGGCACCCCGTTTGTTAAACGATCAGGTGATCCGCGGGAGAGAGAACCCCGGGGTACGGTGTATGGCATGACGATCGGGTGTTGCCCGTCACACTCGGGCGAGCCACTCGGGGTGTTTGCCGTCCTTTCCGTGAACGGCATCAAAATAGGCGGACTGGATTGCCTGGGTGAGGGGGCCCGGCTTTCCGGAGCCGATGACACGGCCGTCCACCTCGCGGATGGGGGTTATTTCCGCGGCGGTCCCGACGAAGAAGGCCTCGTCGGCGATGTAGAGTTCGTCCCGGGTAAACCGTTCTTCCCGCACCTCAAGGCCCTGCTCCCCGGCGAGGGTCATGACCGACTCCCGGGTAATCCCCTCGAGGACGGAGGTCAGGGCGGTGGTCTTGATTCTTCCGTGGCGCACCATGAACAGGTTTTCGCCCGGTCCTTCCGAGACGTAACCTTCCGTATCCAGCAGGAGTGCCTCATTGTAGCCGTGAAGGATGGCCTCCCGTTTGGCCAGCTGGGAGTTGATATAAGCGCCGCAGGCCTTGGCTTTGGTCATGATGGTGTTCACGTGGGACCGGGTGAAGGAGGACACCATGACCCGAATCCCCTTCTTGAGACCCTCTTCTCCCAGGTAGGTTCCCCAGGGCCAGGCGGCAATGGAGACGCCGATGGGGTTGTCCTTGACGTAGAGCCCCATATCCCCGTAGCCGATATAGACGAGGGGGCGGATATAGCATTCCGTGAGGTTGTTAACCCGGACAGTTTCCAGGATCGCCTCGAATATCTCCTCCTTGGCGTAGGGGATCTTCACCTGCATGATATGGGCCGAGGCGAAGAGGCGGTCCACATGTTCCTGTAGCCTGAAGACCGCGGAACCGCCGTTGATCTCGTAACACCGGATTCCCTCGAAAACGCCCAGTCCATAATGGAGCGTGTGGGTCAGCACATGGACCTGGGCATCCTGCCAGGGCACAAACTTGCCGTCCATCCAGATTTTCGCTGCCTCTTGAATCATGGTTATCCCTTCTGTCTGGTGCTTTGTTGCGCGGATCAAACAGTTACTGTACACTTTTTGCAAAAGAAAAATCAATGAAAAATAGAGGATAAGGGTGCTAGCCCGGATATTGCGTGAGTGGCACCCCCCTGGCCGTCATGCACCATCGGCCGTGGCAGGGCCGAGAAAACGGGTAAAGATCTCCCGGGTCTTGCGGGTCATTTCCTGATAGTCGTTGAGGAGCTGTTCTCCGGGAGACGCCCCTTCCTGCATCATATAGCCCATGCGAAGGGCCAGGGCCCGGTTTTTTGCCGGTTCCGAGGAAAGAGACGTGACGGGGCGGTCCTGAACAATCCGGGCACGGCTTTCAAGGTGCCGAAGGAAAAGATAGGCCTCTTCCAGAGCATGAAAGTCGTCGTCCGATAACAGGTCGAGCTTCCGGGCCGCCTTGAGCACCGGCAACGGCGCCTGGGCGCGGATTTCAGGCGCCCGATGGCCATGGCAGAGCTGCCAGTACTGGACCAAGAACTCGATGTCGATCAGTCCCCCGGCGCCGGTCTTAAAGTAGAGGGCCTTGTCCCGGGGTTTCGATTTTTCCCGCTCGATCCGCATTCGCATGTTAAAGACGGCCTCCTTCAGGTCGGGGGCAGGGGGGGCCTGATAGAGGGTGTCGTCGATGAGGGCCATGAGGCGGGCTCCCGTCGTTTCATGGCCCGCGGAAAAGCGTACCCGTGTCATGGCCTGACGTTCCCAGGTCTGCAGGTTTCGCTCGAAATAATTTGCGTATCCCGCGACGGACTGGACCAGGGGACCGCTTTCACCGAGGGGTCGAAGCCGAAGGTCGATACGATAGGTGATCCCTTCTCCCGACAGGGAGCTGAGGATCGAGACCACGCGCCCGGCCAGCTTGCCAAAGAAGTCCCGGTTGGCGATGGTCTTCGGCCCCCGGGTTTCCCCGTCGTCGGAGTAGACGAAAAGAAGATCCAGGTCGGCGCCGTAGGTCAGTTCTTTCGAGCCGAGCTTGCCGGCCGCCATGATGGCAAATCCCCCGTCTTCACCGCCGGGGCCCGCCGGCCTCCCGTGACGGATCGTTAATTCCTGCCAGGCAAGCCTGTATGCCCCCTCCAAACAGGCATCGGCCAGATCGCTCAGCGCCCCGGTGGTCTCCATGAGATCGGTATTCATCATGATGTCCCGGAGGCCGATCTTCATCTCCTCCATCCGCTTGAACCGGCGAAGGGCGTCGACCTGCAAAAAGACGGACGTCTGCCGGGCAAGCTCCTGCACCAGTGTTTCCCGGAGTTCTTCCGGGCCCGGGGCGGGGCCCATGAGATCCTTGCCGAGGAGGACTTCCACGGCGTCGTGGTGCCGGATCAGCAGGTGTGCCAAATAGCTGCTCATACTGAAGAGGGCGACGAGGCGTTCCAGTGCCGGGGGGTTGTTGCCAAGAATTTCATAGAAGGATTCAGGGGCGCTGTATTCCGAGACAAACCGCTCCAGGTGGTTTAGGGCCATGTCGGGGTCCGGGGATGCGGCCACGGCCTGAAGGATTGCCGGGGCCGCTTTGAGGAACAGCGCCCGGCAGCGGGATGAGCTGTGCCGGTAAGGCGGTCCCTCCCGGAGCATGGCGATGCTCTTGTAGGCCAAAGCGGGATTGGTGAAGCTCAGGTCCGACAGGAGGCGTTTTCCCTCGTCGGCGCTGGCCTCTCCCCGGAGTACGGCTTCCATGGGAGAGTCCAGTTCGGCTCCCTCTTTTTCCTTTTCGTAAAAGAGGTTGTCAAAGCACAACTGCACCCGGGCTTTGTGCTCTTCCAGGACCGCCTCAAAGGAAGGGGCGTCGTCGCAACCGCACCGCCGGGCCAGCTGATGAACTTTTGCCGGCTCCGTGGGGAGGGTCTGGGTCTGGAGCTGGTTCTCGATCTGGAGCTTGTGCTCCACGTCCCGCAGAAAAAGATAGGCCCGTGACAGGGTTTGAAAATCGTTGTAGGTCACAAGCTCCTTGTCGCAGAGCCGGTGCAGCGCGCGGAGGGTATTCCTTTCACGAATCCAGGTGGTCCGTCCCCCGTAGATCAGCTGGAGAGCCTGGACAAAAAATTCAATTTCCCGAATGCCGCCGTGGCCGAGTTTGACGTTGTAGCCACGCCCTGGTCTCTGCTGCAGCTGGCGAATGATCTTACCTTTCATCTCCTTGATTTCGTCGATGGCCCGGTAATCGAGATACTTTCGAAAGACGAAGGGCTTCAGCAGAGTATTGAAGGTCCGTCCCAGGGCCATGCTGCCGGCCACGGGCCGACACTTCAATTGGGCGGCCCGTTCCCAGGTCTGACCGAAGGACTCGTAGTAGAGCTCGTAGCTTCTGAGAGACGAGGCGACCGGTCCCTGGGCGCCTTCCGGTCTCAGGCGCAAGTCGACCCGGAAGACGAAACCGTCTTCCGTATTGGCGTGCATCAAGTCGGTGATCCGTTCGCATAGGCGGACAAAATAAATGTGGTTGTCCACCCGGCCACGAGCGGGACGGCCGTCGTTATCGGAGGCGCCTGTTGTTTCACCCTGGTCCGATTCATAGAGAAAGAGGAGGTCGATATCGGAACTGAAATTCAGTTCGCCGCCGCCGAGTTTTCCCATCCCCAGAATGACAAAGGGGCACTCCCGGGCCTCTCCCTTTTCATCGACGATCTGAGGGGTGCCGTAACGGCGCTTCATGAAGCCGTCGGCTACCTGATAGGCGGCTTCCAGGGTCGCTTCGGCCAGCGTGGTCAGTCCGTCGGTGGTTTCGGAGAAATCGGCAAATCCCGTGAGGTCCCTGGCGCCGATCCGGAGGATCTCCCGCCGCTTGATCCGCCTCAGGATGGGGTGGGCCTCCCCAATGGCGCCGAGGCCGACGCACTGCTGAAGCATCTCCCCGATGAGCGACTCCCGGTGCAGCGGCGCCTGCCAGACCCCATCCTCCATGAGCCAGAGAAAGAGGTCCGGCTCATTCAGGACGATTCCTGTCAGGTAGGGGCTGGCACCCAGGAGGGTACAAAGAATCTGAAGTGCCAGGGGGTGCTGCAGGAAGAGAGCGAGGAACGGCTCGGGATGCTCCAGCTGACTGAAGAAACGCTCGAGCTGGTTCAGGGCCTGTTCGGGGGCGGCGGTGTCGCCGATCTTTTCCAGGACGAGAATAAAAAAATCGCCGGCAGCAAAGTGAGGGGAGAGCCAGCGGTAAACCGATTCCAGATTCTTCAGAACCCCCCGGTTGGCGGGGAGGTGGTAGGGGCGCAGAAAAGACGCGATGCGCTCCGGTTCCGGTTCGGGGTCAAAGAGAAAAGCCAGGTCGTCCATGGGCCGCACTCCTGGGGGCAGCGTTTTTCCACAGGCCCGGTGATGCCGGGACACAGGGCAAGCCCGGATATAGCGTGAGTGATCGTCATGAGAGGTCGTAGAAACGCCGTAGGCAGTGGGTGCCAGGCAGGCCTGCCTGGCACCCTTACTCTCAAGTCCGGCCTCGTAATAGATTTTCTCACGCAAAGTCCGGGCCAAACCATATAATATTCGATGAGGGTTGTCAAAGGACGGCAGGGACTGGGAAGGGAACCGGTAGACCGGGTGCGCAGGCTACTCGCCCCGCTTCCATTTGTTTGTCTTAAACTGGTCGAGGCACTGGCGGATCTCGCCGGCGCAGGCCTTGAGCCGCTCGAGGGATTCCAGGTGCTCCTCGGTGGCCGGCTCCTGGGATGAGGCGGCCTTGCTGATGAGCCGCTGGGTGACGGCTTCCAGTTCCCGGGTCGGGTCGGCGATCTTTTCAAGAGAACTGTTCACCTTGGCGAGGAGCCGGTTTGCCTCGGCGACAAAAGTCTGGATTCGAATGTCATCGCCGTCGCGCACCTTGAGCCGGAGGGAAAGGTCACCCTGGGAGATGTCCCGCATGCTTTTCTGAAGGCGGCCGAAGGGCCCGATAAACTTCCGGGAGAGAGACCAGGAGAAAAAAATGATCAGGATAAAATAGCCGACGAAGAGTAACAGGAACAAAATCGACGAATCGACGAACCCGCTGATGGTTTTAGAGAGAAGGAGGAGGAGAAACCCGCCTAGAAGCACGGAAAGCAGCAGGGTCAAAGTTTGAAAGAAAAGATCTCTTTCGATGAAGAAGCGCTGTTTTTTGAGTTCCGTTTTTGCCATCACCCTACCGCATGGTGTCGTCATATTCAGTATAACCCAGAGAAAAAAAGGGTGTCAAGGTTCAACCGGGAGAGCGGCGGGATCCCGAGAGCCGACGGTCTTGAAATGGCTCCGGTGCCGTGATAGGATCGGTTGTCGTTTTTAAACATTAAATCAGAGGGTTGTATGTTATTCGGGGGTGTTGACTCAGGGTCTCGCACGACCAAAGCGGTGATCGTCAATGAGAACAAGAAGATCGTTTGTGAGACGGTGGCCGATACCGGTGTGCACGCGGCCAGAGCCGCCGAGGAGGTGCTTCGGGCCTGCCTGGAAAAAGAAAGCCTCGATGCGGCGTCTCTGGTTCGGGTGGTTTCTACGGGGTACGGGAAGCAAAAGGTGGCTTCTGCCGCGGCTTCGGTAACGGAGATCACCTGTCATGCCCTGGGGGCGTTTCATCTCTTCCCCGAAACCCGCACGGTCATCGATATCGGCGGCCAGGACAGCAAGGTCATTCTCCTCGACGGGGCGGGGAGCGTGGTCGATTTTGCCATGAACGACCGCTGCGCCGCGGGCACCGGGCGATTTCTTGAGGTCATGGCCAGGCACCTTGAAATGGATCTCGACGCGATGGGGGCCATCGGCTGCGATCCCGCCCGCACGGTGACCATCAACAGCCTTTGCACCGTCTTCGCCGAATCGGAAGTGGTCTCCCTCCTGGCGGAGGGACGATCCGTTGGCGATATTGTCCGGGGGCTTCATGGTTCCGTGGCGGAACGGACAGCCTCGCTGCTCAAGCGGATCGCCTACGGGTGGCCGATTACCATGACAGGGGGGGTGGCCAAGAACCGGGGAGTCGTGGAAGCCCTGACGCACCGGCTTGCCGCCGGGCTGAACCTCCCCGTGGAGCCCCAGGTCGTCGGCGCTCTCGGCGCGGCCCTGGTGGCCCTGAGACAGGGATTAGCCAGCCCCGATCGGGCACGCTGAATGGCGCAGGTTTTCCGGCATTCCGGGGAGTGTTTGTATGTGGGGGTGATGGAAGGGGCGGGGGAAAAGTGAACAGAAGGCGCGGCACGCGCTACTTCATCATCTTCTCCTTCTCTTCCTGTTCGGTCTTGCACTCGATGCACATGGCTGTCACCGGCCGGGCCTGAAGGCGCTTCAATCCGATGTCCTGCTCGCAGTCCTCACAGATGCCATAGGTGCCCTTCTGGATCCGTTCCAGGGCCTGCTCGATTTTCGTGATGAGCTTCTTTTCCCGCCCTTTGAGCCGGAGCAGAAAGTCATAGTCCCGTTCCATGGAGGCCTGGTCACCCAATTCGGGGAGATTCTCCTTCTGGGCGCCAAGCTGCTGGGAAATGGTTTCGTTTGTTGCCGCCAGAAGCATCTCTTTTTTCTTGAGCAGATCCTGTTTGATCAACTCAATGGTTTTCTGTTTCGTCTTCTTCGTGGGAGCCTTCCCGGCCATCGGTACCTCGTCGTTTGGGTTAATAGTTCTTTTTGGCAAAAGCGATTCGTGCCAACAGGTAAAACCAAACATTATCAATACAGGCTTTCAAAGTCAAGATGAAATCGTTCCCCCGACGAAGGCGGAGAAACTACCTCCTTGGCACGATTCGCGCCGGTTTCAGCTTGAGAAAAAGCACCGAGGCGACGAGGCAGAAGCCGATCCCGTTGGAGAAAATGATCGGCAGGTTGCGGATCAAGTAACCGTAGACGAACCAGAGTAGAAGGCCCGTCGCCAGGAAGAGGAGCATGATCGTGGAGAGGTCCTCTGTTTGACGGGTCTTCCAGCTCTTGATGGTCTGGGGCAGAAAGGAGACGGTGGTAAAAAGGGCCGCTGTAAACCCCAGGATCGTGATCTTATCCATAGACAAATCTCCTCGATACAGAGTGCCGCAACGTCGCAACCCTTTGTTTCATTCTCATCTCCATGTTGCAGCGTACGATAGGGTGCGCCTCACGCCTCGGTCTGCATTGCTTTGTACGGGATCTATTTGTGACGCCGTGCATAGAACGGGACTGGCCGCCGACCCCGTGGTTATTTAATCACCCTCCGCTTGATCAGGTTCATGGCCAACCAGAAAATGAGCAGGGCCGGCACCACGAGGACCAGGGTGTCCCGGAGCAGAAGCCACGAGGGGGTGCCATAAATCAGAGACCTGGAAATCCCCACGGCGTAGGTGAGGGGCAGAAAATTCGACAGGGTGCCGACCCAGTCGGGCAGCCGGGTCAAAGGAAAAAAGACGCCGGAAAAAAAGAACATGGGGGTGAGAAAAAGGGTGATGTAGTAGTTGAAAGCCTCAAAGGTCGGGACGAAGGATGTCACCGTCATCGCCAGGGACGCGAATAGAAAGCTCACCACCAGAATCAGCAGGGGGATGGCCACGGCCCAGGCCGAATCGACGAGTCCCACGGCGGAAATCACCAGGAACATGATCATCCCGTTGAGGAAGCCTTTGGTGGTGCCCCAGAGGATGTCGCCGGCCACCACGTCTTCAATGGTCAGGGGGGTCGCAAGAATGGCGTCATAGGTCTTCATGTAAATCATTCGCAGAAAGGCGCTGTAGGTGCATTCAAAGGAGGCGCTGAACATGGCGGAAGAGATGACCAGTCCCGGCGCGATGAAGGCCATATAACTCATACCCTCCATCTGCTCCAGGAAGCGGCCCAGGCCATAGCCCATGGCGAACAGGTAGAGCAGGGGATCGCCCAGGCTGCCCAGGAGGCTCAGCTTATAGTACTTCATGTAGGCGTCGCGATCCCGCTGCCATACCCTAAGGCAGTTCCACGAGACCTGAGGCCTGCGAACAAGATCGGCCACGATTCCCGGTCTGGTTTTTCGGCGGGCTGTGGTCATGGTTCGACAAGCTCCCGTCCGGTGAGCCGCAGGAAAAGATCCTCCAGCGAGGCCTGGCGGTGGATCATCTCCCGGTGGTTCACGTCGATCAGCCGCCGGCTCAACTCGCTTCGGATATTCTGGTCTTCAGGCAGATAAATATAGAAGGTGTCGCCAAAGCGTTCAGACCGGACGTCCAGATCCGCCAGGGTCTCGGTGATGGAGGCATCCATGTCAGGCGAGGTCCGCAGCTCCATGACCTCGCGCCCCACGTGTTCTTCCACCATTTGTCGGGGCACGCCGGTCATCATGATCTTGCCTCCGTCCATCACGGCCACCCTGTCGCAGAGTTGGGTCGCCTCTTCCATATAGTGGGTGTTGAGGATCATGGTGACGCCGCTCTGTTTCAGTGACCGAAGACGCTGCCAGATCATATGGCGGGCCTGGGGATCGAGACCGGTGGTCGGTTCGTCCAGGAGAAGGATCTCCGGCGAATTGACCAGGGCCCGTGCCAGCACGAGCCGTCTTTTCATCCCGCCGGAAAGATCGTCGACCCGGGCCCCGACCTTATCCTCGAGCTGCATGAAGGCGATCAGCTCCCGGGCCCGCTGCTCCGCCGCCTGCTTCGGGATGCTGAAGTACCGGGAATAGACCATCAGGTTTTCCAGGGGCGTCAGATCGGTGTCGAGATTGTTTTCCTGGGAGACCACCCCCATCCGCCCTTTGATCTTCCTGGCGGAGGTGCGGATATCCATGCCGGCCACTGTCAGCGTGCCGTCGGAGATGGGGGAAAAACCGTAGATCATCCGGATCGTACTGGTCTTGCCGGCGCCGTTGGGGCCGAGAAAGCCGAAGCACTCCCCCCGCAGGATGGCAAAGCTGATCCCGTCGACGGCCCGGGTGTCGCCGTAATCCTTGACCAGGTTGGCGGCTCTAATAATCGGTTCCATAAAACCCCTTATGCAGCCCTCCGGGGCGATAGCCCCAGAAGGTAACACAGGAAGAGGGAAAAACAAAACGATTTTGCCTGTTTTTTCTTTTGACAATAATCTTGAATTCGGTTAGTGTAGTAGGATGTAACCCTAGGTTTTTCAAGGAGTTTTATACCTATGAGCCGATGTGTGATCCTGATTCTCCTGGCTGCGGCCCTGACCCTTCACGCCTGCGCTCCCCTGTCAAAAAGCGTGCCCATATCCCCGCCGGAGAAGGCGGTGCCCAAGGCGGAAGCCCCCCTTTCCGGGCCGACCCGTATCGCCTCGCCCCGGGCCTATGCCCATTATCTGCAGGCCAATGCCTATCGTTTCCAGGGGAAGCTTGACCTCGCGATGGTGGAAATGGAGAAAGCCCTGGAGGCGGATCCTCAGTCGACACTCCTTCTGTCCCATGCGGCGTCCCTCTATCTGCAGAACGGGAAACTGGCCGAAGCCGCCCAGGCTTCGGAGCAGGCGCTGGCCACGAAACCCGACGACCTCCAGCTCCTCATGCAGACGGCGGGCATCTATTCTTCCGTGAACCGTCAGGATGACGCCATTCGCCTTTATGAGCAGGTCTTGTCCCTCGACCCCGATCAGCGGGAGGCCCACATTTTTCTCGGCACCCTCTACCTCCAGCAGGAGAAGACCGAGGAGGCTGTCGACGTCTTCAACCGGCTGGCCGAAGTCGACACCAACAAAGGGGTGGCCTATTATTATCTCGGCCGCATCTACGCCAACCGGTTCGATAGCGGCAAGAAAGAATCGGACCGCCGTACAGCCCAGCGCTACTTCACCAAATCGGTGCAGGAGAACCGGCAGTTTATGCCCGCCCATCTGAGTCTCGGCATTCTCTACGAACTGGATAACAAGCCCGACCGCGCGATCAAGGTCTATCAGGCGGCATTGAAGATCAACCCCCACTACACCCGGATCCAGGAGCGGCTGGGGCTTCTCTTTGTGCAGGGAGACCAGCTGGACAAAGCGCTCATCCAGCTGGAACAGATCAAAGAGCTGGAACCGGACAACGCCGACGCCCATTTCAAGGTCGGCTTGCTCTACCTGCAGCAGGAAGATCTAACCCGGGCCGTGGAGGAGTTCCGCATTGCCCTGGCCCTTCAGCCTGACAACAGCAAGGCCCACTTCTATCTGGCGGTGGCCTACGAATCTCTGGAAAAGGCCGACCTTGCGGAACAGGAGTACCGGGCCGTACTGCAGACCGACCCCGACGATCTCAAAACGACCTTCCGGCTGGCCCAGCTCTATCAGAATATGGACGAGCCTGAAAAAGCGGTCGCCCTCCTCTCGGAAACGAGCGAACGGGTGACGGACAACGCCGATGTTTTCCTCTACCTCGGCCTGGTTTACAGCTCCATGGAAGAGGACGCCCGGGCTATTGAAGCGTTTCACAGGGCCATCGCCATCAATCCCGAGGACGACAATCTCTACTTCCAGCTCGGCGTGGTCTACGAGCGCCAGAAGAATTATGATGAAGCCATGGCGGCCTTTCGCAGGACCGTCGAACTCAATCCGGTACACAGCAACGCCCTCAATTATCTTGGCTACATGTTTGCCGAACAAGGCATCAACCTGGAGGAAGCGGAAGACCTGGTGAAGCGGGCAATGGAAATCCGTCCGGAAGACGGATACTATCAGGACAGTCTCGGGTGGGTCTACTACAAGATGGGCCGGTACGACGATGCCATTCGCTATCTGGAGCATGCCAATCGCAACCTCCCCGGTGATGCCGCCATCACCGAACATCTGGGCGATGCCTACCTGGCGGCGGGGATGCCCCAGAAAGCCCGGGAGTTCTGGAAGAAGGCCCTGGAAGCCGAGCCCGAGAACGAAAAGGTCAAAAAGAAGCTGCGACAGCTTATGCCCTAGCCCGGATATTGCATGAGTAAATCTATTACGAGGCCGGATAAGCTGCCATATGCGGCGTTGCAGAAAATTTTCTGACTTCGAAATATTTCAATATGTCTTCAGCCAGAAAATTTTCTGCGCCTTGCCTACGGCGCTTCTACGACCTCTCACGACGATCACTCATGCAATATCCGGGCTAGCCCGGAGAAAAAGGGAGCCAGGCAGGCCTGCCTGTCACCCATTGCTTACGGCGCCGATACGACCTCTCATGAAGATCAATTATGCAATATCCGGGCTGGAAGGGAGCACGGTGTCCCGTCTTCTGTTACCCTGTCTCCTCCTGGCTCTCGCCATGGCCTGCGCGCCGAGAGTGACCATACCCCCGACCCCTGATCAGCTCCGCCTCCACGAGGAAATCTTAGACCGCATCGCCCAGCGGCGGGAGAAGATTGAAACCCTTTCCGCCGTTGGCCGCATTGTTCTCATCACACCCCGGGAACGTTTCGCGGCCGATGAGCTGGTGCGGCTCCGGCCGCCCGACGCCCTCCGCCTGGAGACCCGGGACGCATTGGGTGGGCTCCAGATGCTGCTGGTGAGCCGGGGTGGTCAGGGCATGGCCTGGATCCCTGGGGAATCCAGGGGATACCGGTTCTCCGCCGATGACAAGGCGCTCAAAAGATCCCTCGGTATCGATCTGTCGGTGTCGGAACTGATTCCCCTGTTGACCGGCACGCCTCCCCTCCCGCCGGCGGCCCCCGACGCCCTCCGGAGTGAAAGGGTCGACGGTCAGATCGTTCTCCATTTCCCCGACGGCCGGCGGGAGCAGAGAGTCTGGGTCGACGGCGCAGGGCAGGTTTCCCGCTGGGAGCGGGTCGGCCCCGGGGGCCGCATCGAAATACGCGTCGATTTCAGCGACTACCGGGAGGAGAAGGGGATTGCCGTGCCCATGGCCATCAGCTATGAGGGACCCGACGAGACGACCCTGACCGTCCGGTATCGGTCGATGCATCTCAACGAGCCCCAGGAAGAGCGCTTTTTTGATCCGCCCGACATGGATCCGCCCGACAGGCAGCCCCGGGGGGCACAGTGATGGGCGGCATGGTGGTGCAGGCGCCGGCCAAGATCAACCTGGTTCTTCGAGTCCTGGGGAAACGGCCCGATGGATACCATGAGATTGAGAGCATCATGCAGATGGTCTCCCTCTATGATACCCTCTCCTTCGAAGAGGGGGGCCGGGGCATCGTCCTTGAGACCGACCACCCCGATCTGCCGACGGGAGAGGAGAACCTGATCGTCCGGGCGGCCAGACTGGTTTGTGACGAAACGGGCCGGAGGCCTAAGCTTCGGATCGGCCTGGTGAAGAGGATACCGATCGCGGCCGGTCTGGGCGGCGGCAGCAGCGACGCGGCGGCCGCCTTGGCGGGACTCAACCGGCTCTGGGGAGACCCCATCCCCCCAAAACGGCTCGTGATGCTGGCTGAAACCCTCGGTATGGATGTCCCCTTCTTTCTCAACGGGCCCACGGCCCTGGCCACCGGCCGGGGTGAATGTCTCGAAAGGCTTCCCTCCCCTTCCCCACCCCTTTCGGTTCTCCTGGTGAACCCGGGGATCAAAGTCTCCACGGCCTTGGCCTACGGTGCGCTAAAATTAGGGTTGACAACCGAAAATAAACATATTAGCATACGTCGGTTTTCTATCGCTACCTTTGTGGAAGCTAGAGCAGTACTGGAGAATGACCTGGAACAGGTCACTCTCAAGTCCCACCCCGAAATCAGGGAGATCAAGGATTCTCTCCTGAAACTCGGGGCCCTTGGCGCGCTCATGTCTGGGAGCGGGTCCACCGTATTCGGACTATTCCCCGACCCTGAGTCAGCCAAGACTGCCGAACGAGCGTTTGCGGCAAAGCCGGGCCATGCGGTCCATCTGGCACAGACACTTTGTGCCGTTCCGGGTTAGCCTTTCCTTCCCGGGTCGTTGTTTTCGAGCCTCACAAAACTTCCTCAGAAAGGTGGTGATACTTCTTATGGAGATAACCGAGGTACGCATTTTCCCCGTTACCGACAATATGCTCAAGGCCTATGCTTCGATTACCTTTGATGGCTGTTTCGTGGTGCGGGACATCAAGGTGATCCACGGCCGCAAGGGCGTCTTCGTGGCCATGCCGAGCCGGCGCCAGGAAGACGGGACCTATAAGGACACGGCCCACCCTCTCGACACTGATACACGGGCGAAAATACAACAGCAGGTCTTGAGCGCGTACTGGGATGTGGTGAAGGACTGCAGCCCCGATGTCGCTCAGGGTGCCAATTGACATCCTGGCAGGAGGAGGCGCTCCTCCCCACTTCAGTTTCACGGGAAGTCTGATCGGGGGTCGTCCAATGGCAGGACTCCAGATTTTGGTTCTGGCTATCGGGGTTCGAATCCCTGCCCCCGAGCCAGTTTCGCGCCCCTTCCCTGGCCGGTAGCAGCAAGGGGCTTCTTCCGATCACCTTAATTGCTAGAGCTGGACTCAAACGAGATGAAAATATTTTCAGGCAAATCCAATATGGCGCTGGCCCAGGAGATCTGCAGTCATCTGGAGATCCCCCTGGGCGACGCGCTGATCAGCACCTTCAGCGACGGCGAAGTCATGGTGCAGGTGAACGAGAACGTCCGGGGCCGGGATGTTTTCGTGGTTCAGTCCACCTCCTATCCCGTCAACCAGAACCTCATGGAGCTGCTCATCATCATCGACGCCCTCAAACGGGCATCGGCCCGGCGGATTACCGCCGTCCTGCCGTATTACGGCTACGC
>CAYUBU010000288.1:0-7735 GCA_964443105.1 uncultured Nitrospirota bacterium | reverse complement strand
GAAGGAGGCGCACGTCTTTCAGGTCGGAGACTTGATCATGATCGAAGAGGTCCTGAAGCTTGGCAGCGAAGTTCTTGTCCGTCAGGAGGCATCCCCCGGCGGGGCAGGGATAATCATGAATAGACAACTCCCGGGCCAGTTCCATCTGCACTTTTCGGCTCCTTCCCGTAACCGAAAGGAGCCGGCTCCGGTCGACGATGCCCTGTTCTTCCGGCAGGGTCGGCTCCAGGGCGCCGGCCGACAGGGGGCGAAGGATTCGACCCTTCAGACCCGCCTCACGGTCGATCAGGTTCATGGCGTCCCGACGCTGGGACATGGGCCGCTGTCCCAGAACTTCTCCGGTGATGATAAAGGTTGCCCCGATCTCTTTCATGTGGTCCGCCGCCTTTTTGTGCATGAAGATGCGGCAGTCGAGGCAGGGATTCATCCCCTTGCCCTGACCGAACCTGGGGTTCCGGATCATCTCGATATAGTCGAGGCCGACGGAGAACATCTTGAAGGGGATGCCGAATTCCCGGGATACCCGGTGGGCTTCATTGCCGCACCCGTCTTTCCGGTTGCAGCAGCAGAAGGGGGACTTGAAATTCACCGCGGTGATTTCGATCCCCTGCTCCAGCATGAGCTTCACCGCCAAGGTGCTGTCCAGTCCTCCTGACAAAAGGGCAACCGCCTTGTTGTTCATCACTTCCGTCTCTTTGACCAGCATGGCGCCCCATGTAAGTGATTGATTTATTACACAACACGTCTTGAAAACTCTCTTCATTCTATACAACCGGGCAAAATTAGGCAAACGAAAAAAGGTAGCCGGGGATTGCACGAGTAATTCTATTACGAGGCCGGAGAGGCGAAAAAGGGTGCCGGGCAGGCCTGCCTGGCACCCCGTTGCTTATGGCGGGTCTGCGGCCTTACGACGATCACTCATGGAATCTCCCGGCTAAGGCTCATTGGGGACCTTGTCGAGGCAGCGGTACTGGAGGGCTTCGGCCAGGTGCTCCACGATGATGTTCTCTCTTCCTTCGATGTCGGCGATGGTTCGGCTGACCTTGAGTATCCGGTGGTAGGCCCGGGCCGAGAAGCCGAGTCCCGCCATGGCTTCTTTGAGGAGATTTTTACTGTCGTCGTCGAGCCGGCAATAGCAGTCAATCAAGCGGTTGGTCATCTGGGCGTTGCAGGCGATACCGTAAGGCCGAAATCGGCGGCTCTGGATTTCCCGGGCGCTATTGACGCGGTCCTTTATGGCGCAGGAGCTTTCACCCGGCATCGGTGAGGCGATTTCATGGTACGGAAGAGCGGGGATCTCGATCTGAATGTCGATCCGGTCGAGCAGGGGGCCCGATATCTTGTTGCGGTACCGTTCGATCTGGTCCGGCCGGCAGCGGCAGACATGATAAACATCTCCCGAGTAGCCGCAGGGGCAAGGATTCATGGAGGCCACCAGCATGAATCTCGCGGGGTACGTCAGGGAAGCCGCGGCCCGGGAAATGGTAACGGTGCCGTCTTCCAGAGGCTGGCGCAGGGCTTCCAGTACATGACGTCTAAATTCGGGAAATTCGTCCAGGAACAGGACACCGTGATGGGCCAGGCTCACTTCGCCGGGTTTGGGATAGGTGCCGCCGCCGATGATTCCGGCATCGGAAACGGTATGATGGGGGGCGCGAAAGGGTCTGGAGGCCATGACCCGATCCTGATGGTTCAGATGGCCGGCCACACTGTAGATTTTCGTGCAATCGAGACACTCCTGGAGCGTCAGGTCCGGAAGGATTTGGGGCAAACGGCGTGAGAGCATGGTCTTTCCCGAACCCGGCGGTCCCACCATCAGAATGTTGTGGCCTCCGGCACTGGCCACTTCCAGAGCCCGTTTGGCGTGCTCCTGTCCCCGGACGTCGGCGAAGTCGAACTCCTCCGTTGCCTCGGTGACCACGAGATCTTCCAGTCTGGCAACCTCGGGCGTGATGACCATCTCGCCGTTGAGAAAAGAGAGGGCCTGCACGAGGGAAGACACGGGGTAGACGTCGATCCCTTCCACCATGGCCGCCTCCAGGGCGTTTTCAGCGGGAAGAAGAATCCCATTGAATCCAGCGGCTCTTGCCTGGAGTGCCATGGCCAGGGTTCCCCGGACCGGCTTGGTCTCGCCGTTGAGGGACAGCTCGCCCACAATCAGCATCTCCCCCAACGACTCGGGGGGGATAGCCCCCTGCCTGGAGAGGATACCGACGGCAATAGGCAAATCGAAGGCGGCTCCCTCTTTCCTCAGGTCCGCCGGCGCCAGGTTCACGGTGATCCGGTGGGGAGGGAATTTCTGGGCCGAGTTCTTGATGGCCGATCGGACCCGCTCCTTGCTCTCCTTGACGGCCACATCTGCCAGTCCGACGACGGAGAAGGAGGGGAGGCCCCTGGCCAGATCGACCTCCACCTCTACGACCAGGGCATCGATCCCGACGAGACTGGCGGTGAAGACTTTAGAAATCATGGGGCAGCTCGATCATTGGTGAACATCAGTCAAGGATCCACCTTCGGCGACCCCGGGCATGCCTCTCCGGGATTCAGACCGTTACGGGCAATTCAATCTTCAAGATGAGCAGAACAGAGCAGGCGATTAGGGACACTTGAAGTGTGAAGGAAGAACGTTTAAACAAGCGATGTGATATTAGCACAGCTCTGTTTCCGTGACAACCCCTTTTGGGTTTGACTTCAGTGGGTCTTTTATCTAAACTCTGCAAACCACACACCTAAAGAGGGACCGCCATGAAAATCGAGGGAACCACGAGAATCACAGGACTTTTCGGCTATCCCGTCCGCCATACCTTCTCGCCGGCCATGCACAACGCGGCCTTTGCCGAACTGGCCATGGACTATGCCTACCTCCCCTTTGAAGTGAACCCCCGGGACCTGGAGGCTGCGGTGGCCGCGCTGATGCCCCTCGGCATCGTGGGCGTCAATGTTACCATTCCCCATAAGGAATCGGTGATCCCTCTCCTGGATGAAATTTCCGAAGAGGCGGCGCTCATGGGATCGGTGAATACCATTCAGGTCACCCAGGGGAAGCTCAAAGGCTACAATACCGATGCCTACGGCTACGAAACCTCACTCAGGCAGGAGGGAAATTTCGAACTCGGCGGCAAGGGGATCTTCGTCCTGGGCGCCGGCGGTGCCGCCCGGGCGGTCTGTTTTCAGTCGGCCCTGTCGGGAGCCGCCGAGGTGGTGATCGCCGATGTGGTCGACGCCCGGGCGAAGGCTCTGGGGGCGGCGGTCCTCAAGGCGTTCCCGGCCTGTCGGGTAAAAACCTGCGCCGTCGATCCCGGTGTCCTCCGGGAGGGGATGGCCGGCAAGGCGCTGTTCGTCAATGCCACACCCATCGGGATGAAGGCCGACGATCCGCAACTCATCGACCCTTTATGGCTCAACCCGACGGCTTTCGTTTTTGATGTCATTTACAACCCCCAAGAGACGCGGCTGCTCCGGGAGGCGAAAGCGCAGGGATTCAGGACCCTGAACGGCATCGGGATGCTGGTCCATCAGGGTGCCCGGGCATTTGAAATATTCACGGGTGTCAAAGCTCCCGTGGCCGTCATGGCGAAAGTGCTGCGGGAAAAGTTTCAGGAGCATCCATGAACAACATCGTTCTGGTCGGTTTCATGGCTACCGGAAAGAGCACCGTGGGCCGGCAGGTGGCCGCCCGGCTCAAACGGCAGGTCGTGGATACCGACGATCTGATTGAAGAAAAGGCGGGCAAATCGATTTCCAGGATCTTCGGCGAGGACGGTGAAACTGTCTTCCGTGACATGGAATCCCAGGCGGCCCGGGAGGTCTCCGGGCTGTCGGACACTGTGATCATCACCGGCGGGGGGATTGTGCTGAGGGATGAGAACATGGAAGCCCTCAAGAAGGCGGGACCGGTCTTCTGCCTCACGGCGTCGGCGGAAGCTGTTTACCATCGGACCCGGGGAACGAGCCACCGGCCGCTCCTGGAAGGAGACGATCCACTGGCCCGGATCCGCGATCTGCTGGCCGTCCGGAGCCCCTTCTATGCCAGGGCCGATTATCTCATCGACACGTCCACCCTGAGCATTGCCGAGGTGGCGGATCGGATTATCCATGCTCTCAGAGAACACCGCCCCGATATCTCCGGAGAGGCGTCATGAAGATGCACAAAGAGCTCCTGTGGTTCAGCACGGAAAAACAGTGTGAGATCATCGACATCACATCCAAGGTCGAAGGCGTGGTTCGGAGGAGCGGCGTGGACGATGGTTTGGCGCTGGTCTACCCCATGCACACCAGTTCAGCGGTCTACGTGAGCGATTCCGATCCCGGTCTCACCCGGGATCTCGATGCCCTTCTGACGCGACTCGCCCCTCAGGCCGCGGGCTATCATCACGACAAGACAGACCCCAAGGAGAACGCCGAGGCCCATCTCCGGGCCATTCTCTGCGGTCATCATGTTGTACTCCCTGTGGCTGCGGGTCGGCTCGACCTCGGCACCTACCAGACCATCTACTACGCCGAATTCGACGGGATCCGAAAGAAGGAAATCCAGGTCAAGATTGTGGGGGAGGCGGAATGTACGGAGTAGACGATTGTCAAAGGTAATCTGACGGGAACGGCAGGCTACGTATTAAAGGCTTTCATTTGGGACGCGAGATTCTCCGCTTCCGCTTTCAGCGAATTGATGCTCTCACTCATCACCGTCGATGAATTTCTCAGGTCGGTAGTGGCATTTCTCACATGATCCATGGACCCGACGATTTCTTCGCTCCGCCGGTGCTGGTCACTCACCGTTTTCGAGATCTGCTCCGCTTGCTGGGTCACGTTTTCCACGGCATGGGAAATCTGACGGCTTCCCTCTTTCTGCTGCCGTGTCGCCGTATTGATCTGGAAGGCGAGATCCTTGGTTTTCTCGGTGGTTTCAATGATCAGCCGCGTCCCTTGCTCCTGGTCTTTAGAAGCTCTCGATATTTGGGTTATCTGGTCCGACATGCTCTGGATGGACTCCATTATTCTGCTAATGCCGACGGCCTGCTCCGAGGTGGCTTTCTGAATGGCCCGGGACATTTCCGTTGAAGCTTTTGAGCTGGTTACGATACCATCAAGGGCTTCGTCCACGTTTTTCACCAGCCCCAGACCCCGTTCCACCGCCTTAATCCCTTCGGCGGCCTTCTTAACGCTCGACCCTGTTTCGGTCTGCACGGTTTTGATGAGATGCTCAATCTCCTGGGTGGACAGGGCGGTCCTTTCGGCGAAACTCTTGATTTCATCAGCCACCACGGCGAAAGCCTGTCCGTTTTCCCCGGCCTGGGCCGCCAGAATCGCGGCGTTGAGGGCGAGGAGGTTGGTCTGGTCCGTGACGTCGCTGATGACGTTGACGATCTTGCCGATGTCGTGAGAGCGTTTGCCCAGCATGTTGATCACGCCGGAAAGCTCTGTGACACTCTTGCGAATATCTTCCATCCCCTCAATGGCGGCCCCTGCCGCCTGACGTCCCTTCTCCGAGGCGCTGACGGTCACATTCTCCGCCAGCTGAACCGATTGGTTTGCCCGTTCATCAATCTCCCGGGTGTTGGCGTTGACCTGAACCACGGAGGAGGAAATCTGCTCCGACGATTCGGAGAGGCTCTGCAGGCTATCGGCAATCTGTTGGATGCTGGCGGCCATTTCCTGAATGGACGAAGCCACGCCCTGAGACGTCTCGTTCAGGGTGTCTGCCATATCGGCGACGCTGTCGATGGTACTGGACATCTGGAGGATGGCGCTGGACGTGTTCTCCGACGATTGCAGGAGATTGTCGGCGTTCGTGGAGAGGCTCGTGATCGACCCGTTCAGCGAGTCGGTGGAGTCGGCTGTTTCGTTCACCGCCTGCTGCTGGATCGCGGCGATTTTCAACACCTCCTCCGACGATTGAAGGACGCTGGTGGTGACCAGGGACGCGCTGTGGGAGATGCTCCCTACGTTCGATATCATCTCCTTCAGGTTGGCCGACATGCTGTTGATGGCCCGGCCCAGGGAAGCGATTTCATCCTGTCCCTGGACGGCCACACCGTGAGAGAGGTCGCCGGAGGCAATTTTCTCAGCTACCGTCTCCATCTTCATGATCGGCCGGGCTACGTATTTCGTAATGAAGTAGTAGACTAGCCCGAGTGCTACGATGAAGCTCCCCACCGCGATGGCCAGGGCTGAAAAAAGAAGCTTGTAGAGCTGGTCCCGGATGGTCTTGGTGTGGACGCCGAGACGAAAAACGCCGACCATGAAGTCTTCAGCGTCCATGAGAGGAAAGGAGAGATCATAGAAACCGTCGATGGTCTGCATGAGCTTTGCCGGAGATTTGGCCGCCTTCAACGACGTCTCGTCGGTCAGTTGTCGCCCCCGCATGGTGTCGTCGCTGTGAAAAAGGACAGTCCCCTTGGTATTGAGAACCATGGCATAGCCGATGCTTTCATCCAGGGAAACAAGGGTTTTGAAGGCTTCCGAGAGGTCGCTGAAGGAGTCCAGGGAGACCCCCAAGGCCAGCACGCTCTGAATTTCCTTGACTGTGTTCATCCCGACCAGCGATGACTTGGAGAGTATGGCCGCCGAAAACTTTTTAGAAGCCGTTGCCGTCAGGACAGCCGTATTCACGCCAATAGCGATCAGAAGAATCGCAACCATGATGAGCATGGCTTTTTTCTGCAGGGTCATAGGTTCCTCATTTGATGACTTCTGTCGCGGCCGAAAGGATCTTGAAGGGAACGGCCGTCCCAATACGGGAGGCCATCAATCTCAGTTTGGGTCCGCAGATCGTCAATTCGGCTCAGGCCGAACAGGACCGGCTGGAAACCGTGCTTGGACTGCAGCGCCGTGTCCTGTGTTTTGGCGTTGTGCACTTTCTTGAGCCCCCTGATGTTCCCATTCAGGGTCTCGGTAGCAAGAATATCGGTGGTGTTGCCCCTCTTGGGATTCGGACCGGCGGTATAGAAGAACTCGGCAGGAACCACGGGGATCTTGCACCGCTCCTGGAGTGCGGCCAAGGCCGCGGCCATACAGTTCGTACCGACGTCGTTTGCGTCGAGCCCACCGGCCAGGAGTTCTTCATAGGATTTGATAAGCAGAATCGGTTTTGATGTCTTGAGTGTTTCGCTGGCCGACAGAGCCAGGGTGATGCGGACCAGGGTGCAGAGCTTTCTGGACATAGAATCCAACCCCCATGGACTGACCCGGCGGCGAGCGACAAAGTGAGCCATCCGACCGGGCTGATCATTCTCGTGCATCTGTGTAAATGGTGTAGAGACGAGAGAGTCAGCTAGAGGCGACGATAAGCGGTCACATGTAATCTAACTCTTTCAATAAACATTATATTTCATAATCGGCTCGTGCGTCAACAAATAGATGACAAAAAAATGTCGTCACTCTGTCGGGCCTGTTGATTGTCGGCCGGCGGGTTGACAAAGGTGCTATGAGATGTCTAGATATAGTGGGATTTGACAGAAAGGAGGGGCGCCCATGGTTTCCGGCCTTCAAGCCATCTTTTTCGTGACCAGAAGAAAGCAACTGATCGGGATTTTCCTCCTGGGACTCCTGCTTTTCCGGCCTCAGGAGCTCCATACCCTTGAGGCCGGCGAAATCTTGACGCTGGAGCAAGGGATCGAAATCGCCATCCATAACAAGCATGAGCTCGCGGCCGCCGTATCGTCGCTCCATCTGCCGGGGGAAATGACGGTAACGGGAGCAAAATAAGGAGAGAAACCGATGAGACATCTGAGCACCC
>CAYUBU010000287.1:0-3448 GCA_964443105.1 uncultured Nitrospirota bacterium | reverse complement strand
CGCGAACAACGGAATTAGAGGTCGCAAACCAGGAACTTCAGAAAGCCAACATTAAAATAATGGAAGCAGACAGGCTAAAGTCCGAGTTCCTGGCAAACATGTCCCACGAGCTACGCACGCCGATGAATGCAATCATTGGCTTTACGAGGCTGGTCCGCAGAAAGTCTGCCGACCTTCTCCCCGCCAGGCAGCGGGAGAACCTGGAGAAGGTGGAAATCAGCGCAAACCAACTCCTGGCGCTTATTAATGATATCCTCGACCTCTCCAAGATAGAGGCGGGAAAGATGAGTGTGAATATAATGCCTTTCGACCTGGCTCCACTGATTGACACCTGCTTTGGCACGGTGGAAACCATGGCGAAGGGAGGAAAGGTACGACTCCTTAAGGAGGTGCCTGACGACCTGCCTGAGGTGCTGAGTGATCAGGACAAGCTGAAGCAGGTCATCATTAATCTTCTCAGCAATGCGCTCAAGTTCACCGAAGAGGGGGAGGTGAAGCTCTCAGCAGCGCTGGAGGACGCTTCGCTGAAGATTGCTGTTTCCGATACGGGGATAGGGATTTCTTCTGATGCCCTTGAGTACATTTTCGACGAGTTTCGGCAGGCTGACGGCTCAAGTACGCGCAAGCACAGAGGAACTGGCCTGGGACTTTCCATTACCAAGAAGTTGACCCATCTCCTGGGTGGCACCGTTGATGTGAGCAGCGTCGAAGGGCAGGGCTCCTCTTTTACGGTCACCCTCCCTTTAACAATAAGGGATGAGGAGGCGCCGGCAGAGGCCTTGAGACCTGACGAGCAGACACGTGCTTCTGTCGAGATGAAGGGGAAGAAGGTCCTGCTGGCCATCGATGATGATCCCAATGTGTTGATCCTTTTGAAGCAGAATCTGGAGGATGAGGGATATTACGTGGTGGGGGCATTAAATGCAGATGAGGGCATCCGAAAGGCAAAAGAGACTCATCCGTTTGCCGTCACGCTGGACATTATGATGCCTCAAAAGGATGGATGGGGGGTCCTCAGCGACCTGAAGGCTGATCCCGCAACCCGCGATATACCCATCATCGTGCTCTCCATCATAGATAACAAGGAGCTTGGGTTCAGTCTCGGCGCATTCGATTACCTGGTGAAGCCTTTCGAAAAAGAGGCCATCATGGCTACGCTACAGCGCATCCCTGGCGTCCCCGATAAACGTGTGCTTGTGGTGGACGATGAGCCGGATGCCGTGGACCTGCTCACGCAAATCCTCCAGGACGAAGGTTATCAGGTCAAGGGGGCATACAGCGGTGAGGAGGCCCTGCGTGCTATGGACGCCGCGGCTCAGGACATCATTCTCCTTGACCTTCTGATGCCTGGGATGGATGGCTTTGAGGTGATCCAGCGGGTCAAGGCAAACCCGAGCTGGAGGGACATTCCTATCATTGTGGTGACGGCAAAAGACCTCACCGACTCTGACCGGGGATTCTTGCACCGAAGGGTTGATAGGATCATCCAGAAGTCAGGCCTTGCCAAGGGGGGCCTGATGAAGGAGATTCAAAGACTGCTCCGTGATCATGACGCTTCCTGAAAGGAGGATCGCACCCATGAAGAAAATCCTGGTTGTGGAGGATGTTGATTTCAATAGAGATCTGGTTGTTCAACTCCTGGAGGACAAGTACCATGTGATCGAAGCCGTCAATGGGCAGGAGGGACTCGAGCTTGCAGAGCGAGAGAGACCGGAACTTATCCTAATGGATCTCTCCCTTCCAGTCATAGATGGCTGGGAAGCCACCCGACGGTTGAAAGCGAACGATGATTTGCGTTCGATCCCTGTCATCGCGTTGACGGCCCACGCTATGAAGGGAGATGAGGAGAAAGCCCTGGCCGCCGGGTGCGACGATTATTTGGTTAAGCCTTTGGACGAAGACGAACTTATGGCAAGGATAGCGAACTACCTCGAATAAAGGGCGTTTTGAATGGATGATCTCTTAGAGGCCGGATATTTTTTCAACTCGGGCGGAGTTAACACATGGGTCTTGAAGCAACTATCTTGATTGTTGATGATGAGCCCAGCAACGTAGACATGCTTTGCCAAGAGCTGGAGGAAGAAGGGTACAACCTTCTGACCGCCTACAATGGTGAAGAAGCCCTCATCAAAGTACAAGAGCATCAGCCCGACCTCATCCTTCTGGATGTGATGATGCCGAACGTAGACGGGTTTTCGGTGTGCCGAATTTTGAAAGGAAGCGGTAAAACCATTCTGATTCCAGTTATTCTGGTTACAGCGCTTCGTTCCCAAGAAGACCGGGTTCGGGGAATCGAGGCCGGAGCAGATGATTTCATTTCCAAGCCCTTCGATCGTGATGAACTGCTGGCTAAGATCCGTTCCCTGCTGCGTCAAAAGAAGCATCGCGATGAGCAGGAAAAAGGCCTTAAAAAGCAGCTTCAAAGCACGATAGAGGATCTGGAACAAGCCCGCTTGGAGCTGGCCCGGGCACAGGAGCGCATTGAAATGCTGGAACGCGCGAAGGATCAGCTCAGCAAGTTCGTGCCGGTGTCTGTCCGCAAAATGGCAGAGACAGATCCCGAGACCCACGGGTTTCAAAAGGTGGAAACCGATGCCACGGTTCTCTTCCTTGACATTGGCGGGTATAGCAGCATGTGTGAATCCCTGGATGATGAAAGGGTGAATTTCCTGGTGGAGAAGTATTTTTCCGAATTCCTTGACGAAATTAGGAAAGGCAAAGGGGAGATCAACGAGACAGCAGGCGATGGACTCATGATCATATTTCACGATAAAGACCAGGAAAGTCATGCCCGCACCACCGTGTCCACGGCCATCGCAATCTATTATAAGACCCTCAAGGTCAATGCAGAGCTTCGCGGAAAGTTCGAGTCCACTGTGGTAAATATGGGCATCAATTCAGGCAAAGTTTTCTTGGGTGCCACCAAGTTCGAGGGGATGTCGGCGTCCAGGTGGACATTCACAGCATCCGGTCTTACCACCGTGCTCGCTGCTCGCATTGCCGGACTCGCTACTGAAGGCAAGATCCTCCTTGGCCCGGAGACTGTGAATCGATTGCAGGAGGAGTTTATGATTCAGCCTTTTGGAGAGCATCGCCTGAAGAACATCTCAAATCCGGTTCCCGTTTACCGGCTTGTGGTGTGAGGGGTGCATAAAGCCAACTTGTTGGACTTTAAATGTATGACACGGATGAAAACTGAATAATTCGTATTTGATTAACTTCTAAATCCTCTTTTGTGGAGGAGGACTTGGCCCGAAAGGAGGTCACATCATGTTTCGGATAAAGTACCCGCTTCTAACATTGTTGGCTTTGTTTTTTTTCAGTATAACAACTGCTATGCCCTCAGCCTCTTTAGCGGAGGAGAAGACCAATCCCCGGGGAACCCTGAAAGTGGTTGATTTCTGGGGTGGGCCGGAAGCTGCAGTATCGAATTATGCGGAGGGCCTGG
>CAYUBU010000286.1:0-4044 GCA_964443105.1 uncultured Nitrospirota bacterium | reverse complement strand
ATACTTGTGGAGGTTGGTGCCGCTGATGGACTTCTTCTTCTTGTCGCCCTCTGCGACTCGGCGGGCAATCTTGCGGCACACATTGGCGATCCCCCGTTCCAGATTTCTCAGACCCGCCTCCTGGGTATAGTGGGTGATGATACCGAGAATGGCCGAGTCCGCCAGGACCAGCTCCTTGTCGCTGATCCCGTGCTCTTCCAGCTGTCTGGGCACCAGGTAACGCTTGGCGATACTCAACTTTTCCTCATGGGTGTACCCCGGCAGATGAATGACCTCCATCCGGTCTCTAAGAGCCGAAGGAATGGGATCGAGGAGATTGGCTGTGGTGATAAACATGACGTTGGACAGATCAAAGGGAACATTGAGATAGTGGTCGGAAAAAGAGTTGTTCTGTTCCGGATCCAGTACCTCCAGCAGGGCAGACGCAGGGTCTCCACGAAAATCGGCCCCTAGCTTGTCGATTTCATCCATCATGAAAACCGGGTTGTTGCTCCCGGCCTGTTTGAGCCCCTGGATCACCCGCCCCGGAAGAGCGCCCACATAGGTTCGTCGGTGCCCCCGGATCTCCGCCTCATCCCGGACTCCCCCCAGGGAGATGCGAAAAAACTTGCGCCCCAGCGCCCTGGCGATGGAGCGGCCCAGGGAGGTTTTGCCCACCCCTGGAGGTCCCACGAAACAGAGGATGGGGCCCTTCATATTCTTGTTCAGTTTCCGCACGCTCAGGTATTCCAGGATCCGCTCTTTAACTTTCTCAAGATCATAGTGGTCTTCATCAAGGACCCCTTTCGCCTTCTTGATGTCCAGAGAATCCTTGGTGCGCTTGCTCCAGGGAGTCTCAATCAGCCAGTCCAGGTACGTTCGGACCGTGGACGCCTCCGCCGAATCGGGATGCATCTTCTCGAGCCGCCGGAGCTGTTTTTCAGCCTCCGCCTCCACCTTCTTGGGCATCTTCGCCTTGGCGATCTTCTCTTTCAGGTCGTTAATTTCTTCCGCCCGTTCGTCCGACTCCCCGAGCTCCTTCTGAATGGCCTTGAGCTGCTCCCGGAGAAAGTACTCCCGCTGGATCTTGTCCATCTCTCCCTTGGCCTCGGCCTGAATCTTCTGCTGCACCGAGAGCAGATCGATCTCTTTGCTCAGATACTCATTCACCTTTTCCAGGCGCTTCGCAGGTTCTGAGAGTTCAAGAATCTCCTGGGCCTGGTCCACCTTGAGGCCCACATTGGAGGTGATCAGATCGGCCAGTCGGCCCGGATCCTCTATGTTTTCAGCAATAATCAGGATGTCAGGCAGAATCATCTTGCCAAGAGAGACCATGCTCTCCAACTGTTCCTTGACGTTGCGCATCAGCGCTTCGACTTCTACGGTGACTTCTTTGGTCAGCTCCTCGGGAATCTTCTCAATGGCCACCTTGAAGAAAGGACGGGTCGTGATAAATTTGGTGATTTTCGCCTTGCTGATCCCCTGCACCAGAATCTTGATCCGGCCGTCAGGGAGTTTCAGCATCCGCATGATGGTGGCCACGGTCCCGATGGTATGGATCCCTTCGGCCGAGGGCTCCTCGTCATCCATCTTCTTCTGGGTACTCAGAAGAATCAGGCGGTCGTGGGACAGGGCTTCATCGATGGCACGGATCGACACCTCCCGTCCCACAAAAAGCGGCAGAATCATGTAAGGAAAGACGACCACGTCCCGAATGGGCAGCAAAGGAATCTCTTCGGGAATATGAATTTCCTCTTCCCGGTCCTCGCCTTCGGCTTCCTTCTTCGTTTCTTCTTCCGTCTCCTCGTCCTTCAGCTTAATACCATTTTCATCGGTCATCCAACCCCTCCTGATTCTACGTAGACTGGGGAACTTCGCTGCCGGGTTTATGAGCCGCCAGGCCGCCCCCTTCGGGTGTTTTGATCAAAAGGCCTGCAAATCGAGATCCTTCAAATAAGCCTTGAACAACGGGCCGAGTTCAGGATTCTTGAGGCCCAGTTCCACAGTGGCCTCGAGAAAACCGATCTTGCTCCCCGCGTCGTATCGTTTCCCCTCAAAGGTATACCCGTAGACCGGTTCCTCCCGTGCCAACCGTGCCAGGGCGTTGGTCAACTGTATTTCACCGCCGACGCCTCTCTCCTGTTTTTCCAGGAATTCAAAGACCTTGGGCGTCAGGACGTACCTGCCGATAATCGCCAGATTGGAAGGTGCTTGTCCCCGGGGAGGCTTCTCCACCATCTCGCTGATACGGTAAATGCCTTTTTCCACGGCCTCCCCCTTAATGACACCGTAGAGATGGATTTTGTCTTCCGGCACTTCCTGGAGCGCGAGCACCGATCCCGAATATTTCTCGTAAACCTTGAGCATCTGGGACAAGGCGGGGACTTTGGCATCGATAATGTCGTCCCCCAGCATCACCGCAAAAGGTTCGTCGCCGATCAGATCCCGGGCGCACAGCACGGCATGCCCCAGGCCGAGAGGCTCCTTCTGCCGCACATAGACAAAACTCACCATATTGGCGATATCTTCCACTGCCCGGAGGGTGCTGGTCTTGCCTTTCTCAGCGAGATAGCACTCAAGCTCCACGTTCTTGTCGAAATGATCCTCGATGGCCCGTTTGCCCCGGCCGGTGATGATGATGACATGCTCGATCCCCGCGGCGACAGCCTCCTCAACGACATACTGAATCATCGGCTTGTCGACCAGGGGAAGCATCTCTTTCGGAGAGGCCTTGGTGGCCGGGAGAAAGCGGGTGCCCAAACCAGCCGCAGGGAATATGGCTTTCCGAACTTTCTTGCGCGCCTCCATCGTTCCTCCGAGATTTGACTATATTTGTGATTATGGAAACGGTAAATGAATGAATTATATAGAATTGTCCCCTGTCGAGTCAAGGCAAAGATTGGCCCGCACCCGGGTTTTGTGGTCCATCGGTTCTGCGAAAGTGATCGTACCCCAGGGGCTGGAGCGCCTCACGCTTCCCGCTGGCCCACTCTATCGACAGGCCCTCGGGCACCGCAAGGATTTCGCCGATTTCCGTCACAGGACATGGCAGGCGCTCCGACAGGATCTTCTCTGCCCCATCAGAAGGGAGGGTGAAGAGGAGTTCATAGTCCTCGCCGCCGTGCAGCAGCAGGGCCGATTCCCCCTCTCCGACACGGGAGCAGACCCTTTGGTAGACCTCTGAGCGGGGGAGCCTTTTCTCGTATATGATGGCTCCCACCCCGCTGGCTCCACAGAGATGGCTCAGATCGGAAGAGAGGCCGTCACTCACATCGATCATGGCTGAAGCCCGATGCTTCCCCCCAGCCAGGAGCCGGCCCAGTGCCAGCCGCGGTTCGGGCCTGACATGCCTGTCAACCAGCGGGTTCTTCTCCCGATCCTCCGTGCCCGTCTGGAGCAGCTTCAGGGCCAGCGCCCCATCACCCAGGGTGCCGCTCACAAAAATGCGGTCTCCCGGCCTTGCACCGGACCTCAGAATGGCCTGCCGCTTATCCGCCTTCCCCAGGAGCATCATGTCCACCACAATCCCCCCGGTGCTCCGGGAAAGATCGCCGCCGCCGATGGTCACCCCATAGGCGTCCGCCGTCTCCCGGATACCCGCATAGAGTCTTTCGATTTCTTCTCCCGGCAGAGACGACGGCGCTGCCAGACTGACGAAAGCAAACTCCGCCATCCCGCCCATGGCGGCAATATCACTGAGACTAACCCGAAGCGCCTTGCCGCCGACCTGTTCCATGGAAAACCACCGGCCGTCGAAGTGGACCCCTTCGATGAAAAGGTCGGTGGTGACCAAGAGGTCAGACCGTCCATCACAGGCAATCACGGCACAATCATCCCCGATTCCGGTCGCAAGATTCGGGGAATAGGACCGGACAGATTCTTTGATCTTCTCGATAAACCGGAATTCAGAAAAAGCCTTCTCCTTCACCGTGCCACATCCATGCAGATCCATTGCTGTTCAGAACGGCCGAGCCGCAGCGCCGTGGAAGAAGTTATCCGTCTTACGCCACTTCCGGGAAGAGGAGCCTCTCTATGGTTTCGATCAACTCGCTCAAATCGGAGGAC
>CAYUBU010000285.1:0-5166 GCA_964443105.1 uncultured Nitrospirota bacterium | reverse complement strand
ATGACCCGAAAATCGCAGGCCAGGGCCAGAGAAAAGCCTCCACCCGCAGCGACGCCGTTGATGGCGGCAACGACCGGCTTGGCCATGCTCCGCATCTCCGATACGCATTCGTGGACCAGGGTTGCCATTTCGTAAAAGGCCGCGGCCGGCCCCTGGGGGTGGGCCAGAATGGCCCCGATGTCGCCGCCGGCGGAAAAAGCCTGCCCCGCCCCCGTGATCACGATCCCCTTCGTCCCGTCATCCCGTCGAAGATCCTTGAGGACCGTGCCCAATTCCCGGGCGGTGGCGGCATTGAGTGCATTGTATGAATCGGGGCGATTGAAAACGACTGTGGCGACACCGTCCGTTCTATCAACCTTAATCGGCTTTTCCATCTCGCGATCTCCCGGTATTGCGAATTGATCACCCGCGGCGATTTTGGGATCTATACTACTGTCTCGATTTCCCTATTTGCAAGCCAAAAAGCTGCCGCCAATAATAATGATAAAAAGAGCAAGACATATATTGACGGAATTCAGTGGTGTGGGTTACGATTCTAGTAGGCACTGATACGGAGCCGACAGTGACAGAAACCAACTCCTTCCTCATCATCAGAGAAGACCTGAACGCCTGGGACGGCACTCTCATCGCCAGTGCCGGCGAGGTTATTACCCCCCACATGTTCGACGAAATACGCAACCAGGGGCTTTACCGACGCACCGAGTCCATCTCCGTTCATGACTGCGGTCTCATTGAGGCATTTGAGGCGGCCATTAATGAAGACTGCTACAAAATCATCTTTGACACGGATGAGGTGCGTTCCAAAGTTCTGGAGGTGATCTGCGATATTCCTCTCACCACGGACATCTCCCAGGAACTGCGGCTTTTCAGGGCTACCGACTATTACACCTATCGTCATATATTGATCACCACCGCCCTGTCAACCGTCATGGCCCTGGACCTCTTTCAGGATCGGCCCCTGGTCTCTCTGGCAGCCTTCACCGCCCTGACCCACGATTTCGGCAAGTCCCGGATTCCTCTGAGGATCCTCCAGAGTTCCAAAAAACTGAGCCCCCAGGAATACCTCTATATACTGGAACACCCCTGGATCGGTTTTCTTCTCCTGACCTACTACACCGGGACAAGCTACAGTCTCAACAGTCAAGTCGCTTTGAATCATCATGAAAAGAACGACGGCACCGGCTACCCCCGGGGGGTCACAGTCCATGATCCTATAGTGCAGCTCGTCACAATCTGCGATATCTACGATGCCTTGATTTCACCGCGGTCCTACAGGAAGTTTCCTTACGATGTCCGGGGTGCTCTCGATTTTCTCTGTGATGAGGCAGAAAGAGGACGGCTGAATCTGCAGGGGGTGAAACTGTTGATATCTTACAACCGGCAGAACAGGCCCGCGGCTGATTCCATCACCATCTCCCAAAGCCACAGCGGGTATCGACCACCGGACGACAAGAACCACTACAGCTGCCGTGAGGACTACGAAGAGACCGATTTGAGCGATGGTGTCCGACAGGGGGTTTAACCCGGATACTGCATGAGCGATAGTCTTGAAAGGTCGTAGAAGCACCGTAGGCAATGGGTGCCAGGCAGGCCTGCCTGGCACCCTTACCGATTCAGTCCCCAGAACAGACCGATCTGCCGCACAGAGCAAATCCCCGTATCAATGATGTAACGATTCGCGCGGCCGCAGGTTCCCTCCGGTTCGGAAGCGATGGCCGTTCCATGTCCCATCCCTTTGACCAGGTAGGTTTCCACCAACACCCGCCCTCGTTGGTCGTGGTATTCTCTGTGATCGATCCGCCCATCGGGGTTCAGCAACTCCTTTTTGTCCGGCCGGGTGTCTATGCGGTGCAGCCGGGTCCACTGTTCCAGAAGCTCCTGCTGATTACGGCTGTCAACGGTCGTGTCCGCCGAGCCATGCCAGATGGAAAGAAGGGGCCAGGGTCCCCTGTACCCCCTGTAACCACTTTTTTGAACCAGAGAACCCCACGTTCGGGGCGACCGGTCGATGCCGTTCATGCATTGTTTGACCTGCAGGCCGCCGGTGTAAAGCGTCCACCATCCGAAAACATCCCACCAATACCGTTCACTGGATGCGCAAAATGCTGGACCGCCGGCATTTGTCGCGCCTCCGGCAAAGAGGTCGGGATAGGAGGCCAATAAGACCGGGACCAGCCAGCCGCCGGCGGAGAGTCCCTCTACGAATATACGCTGATCGTCGATGGAATAATCGGATTTCATTTTCTCAATCATCTCAACGATGGAGGCGACTTCACCCCGACCCCTTCGGGCATCTTCTGCCTGAAACCAGTTCCAGCATCCGTAGGTGTTATTTCTCCGGGATTGTTCCGGAAAAATCAGATAGAATTTCCACCGGTCTGCCAGCGCCTTCCAGCCGGCATGGGAATAGGTCTCGGCATCCTGACGGCACCCGTGGAGGGATACCACCAGGGGAGCGTTGGCCGGCATGTCACGGGGGACGTAGGTATACATTCCGATGCCCCCGGGATTGCTGCCGAAAGACCGGACCGGTCTAATCGTCTCGTCTCCCGCAGCAAAGGGGACCGGGCAGAGAATAACGATGAGCAGGCAAATGATGGGAAAATAGGACGGCACCTTTCCTGTGACTAAGTGCACGCTGTTGCGATTCCCTGAGGACGTCGTCGAGGGCCCGACGGGAGACATAGATATCATCGGCATTCCTTATCCATTCTCAAAAACCCGAGCCTTCGGGCCGGGTCAGAGTCTGGCTGGCTCTGCCTGAAATGTTCAGGGCTGTCTCCTGTGAGGATGCGGAAAACGACCGGCGATAGAACCATCAGGCGGAGTCTCCCCCCGTTGGCAAAGGGGGGTTGGGGGGATTAAAACAAACTGATCAAATCCCCCTATGTCCCCCTTTTCTAAAGGGGGACTCTTAAACAAGAGCAGGGGATCTCCTCAGGCGCCAGATCCCTGTAAATCTTCTCCATCTGCTCTTTGATCATGGCGATCGGATCTTTCCAAGGGTTTGTGGGATCGGCCCGGCAGGTATGGTATTACAAGTCACAAGGTTTTTGAAATGGCGATGTGAAAGGTGATGCCCTGGCTCACGTCCGATTCGGCCCATACGTACCCCCTGTGCCGTTCCGCCACCTCTTTCACAATGGCCAGACCGAGACCCGCACCTTCAATCGCTCTCGAGGCCTCCTGGCGTTTGAAGACAGAAAAAACAGTCTTCCTCTCTTCCGGGTCTATACCGACGCCGTCATTACTGACCGCAAAGAAGTGAAACTCGTCAGACTCTCCATAGGCAAACTCGATTCGGCTCAAAGAGTCGCCGCCGTGTTTCAATGCGTTGTCCACCAGATTTCTAAATACCCGGAGAAGACACAGCTTGTCGGCCCGCACCGCACTCATCTCATCGGCCTGCTGCCACTGGATCCGGCGCCGCCTGAGGGCTGCACCAAATTCACTTCTCACCGTTGCAAGCACTTCCCCGGGGTCGATTAATTCCACGTGCAGGGGCGACTCTTTGGCGACAATAAAGGCGTTGATTGATTCTACCAGGTGCGCGATCTCATCGGAAGACTGCATGATCCTATCACAAATGTTTATTCCCGACTCATCGAGGACGTGGTCATAGCGTCTTTTCAGCAGTCTGGTGAGTCCTGTCAGTGCCACCGCAGGGTTTTTGAGATCGTGGGAAATCGTATAGGCAAAGTTTTCTATTCTTTCCGAACTTTCCTTCAAGGCCGCCGCGGCCTCTTTTCTTGCCGTGATGTCCCGGTCAAAGGCGAAGATATAATTGTGGTTCTCCAGATGCAGCAATCCCGCGCTGATCTCCACGGGAAAAACCGTGCCGTCCTTTCGGACGTGGTTTACTTCGGATTTTAAAGTTTCCCCCTGCACCATGCGTCGGATCCGCTCGGGGATTTCCTTGGCTGCCTCCGGTGTGTCCAGATCGGATATATTGAGGGATAACAGTTCCTCCTTGGAATAGCCGTGCATTTCAGCGGCCGCACGGTTTGCATCGACGATCCGCCCCATGTTGTCGGGCTCCGCGTCAAGAATAAAAATAGCATCCCCTGCGCTTTCAAAGAGTGTCCGATAGCGCGTCTCGCTCTCCCGGAGTGCTATTTCCATTCGCTTGCGTTGGGTGACCTCGGTGAACGTGGCAATCATCGTATTGGGCGAGGTCTGGAAAGCGTGCACTTCGTAGGCGCCGTGAACCTGGTCGTCTTCATAGACCATCTGCTCTGTTTTCCACGCCTCACCGTGAGCCGCAGCTCTCCGGTATCGTTCAGACACCTCCGTCGCCGCAAGAGCAGGGAATGCCTCTTCCAGCGTTTTTCCAACGAACTGTCTGTTGTCCACTCCGAGAATCCGGTCGGCTGCCGGATTGGTTCCGATGAACAGGAGCCTGCCGTCGGGCTCCAGTCGATACATATGCACGCCCACGGGAACCGACTTGATCACGTTCCAGAACTTTTCGCCCTCGTCAACAGAGCGGAATTGGAGTGCTTCTTTCTCCCTCTCCAACGCCGTGATCCGCCGCTGCAGTTCCGTCAGTTCGTTTATCAGGACCTCTTTTGTTTTTTCGTGAAACCCGGTTTTTTCGTTGAGCGATTCCATCATTTTAAGAACCTTAAGCGGGGCGGCCCTGCCTGGGTCAACGGGGCGTCAGGCAATGCCGGCCCGCACCTTACCGGAGACGTTGCTGCTCCCACAAAACGGACAAGGAAAGACGGGGGGAACCTCGTTGGGACGCCCCCTTATGCTTCACATCATAATAGGTCCCGGCGGGTTGTCAAGTTGTTTCATAGTGAGAAAACATTATGGCAAATATGGTGAAATATAGCGAAAAAAGCAGCCTAAAGGACAAAACCAATTGAGAATGGACACTTTAACAATCCAGGGCTCTCCAGACAAATCGATCAGGTTCAACGGGGATGGGATTGTGGAAGGTGACAACGCCGTCTGATCTGCCTAACTAGTGTCCATCCGGAAACGCTTCACCTCTGGATGGTTACAACAAATGGTTTCCACTTCGGAAACTGCCAATTTTGTGAAAGGTCAAGGAGATCAAGGAATTACGCGGAGACGTACTCGAGTACGTCGCACAAGTGATTCCGCAGATCGACGCAGAGATTTCGCAAAAGGGGCGTTTCCGGATGGAAACTAGATAAT
>CAYUBU010000284.1:0-2594 GCA_964443105.1 uncultured Nitrospirota bacterium | reverse complement strand
GGCGTTGCAGCCTCTACAAGCCGGAGGCTGCGCTCTATCTATTGTATTTATTGTAATCGATAAAATTCCTTCCTTCGACATTCGATATTCATGATTCGATATTCGATATTCGCTTTATTAAAGACTCAGCAAAGCCGGAGGGTAAACAACATTGGGGTTCAGTCAGTCTCAGCTATATCCAGCCCATGGGGGTGGCGACCCCGGTTCGAGCTTATCACCATAGAAAAGGTCATCCATCAGAGAAAAAACTGCGAAAGATTAGACAGGCTAGTCTTGAATTAAACAGAACGGAGAAACTGGTCATGCTAATCAAGAAATGTCTAATTTCATTCATAATAAGTCTTCTGTTTCTTAGTGGTTGTGCTATCTTGAAGACAACTCCCGTTCGTGAACTGCGCCATAGACCGGAACCGAGGAAAGGCGACGACCTGCCTAGCATTCCCTGCTGCAAAAGAGATATTCAGATAACGTACTTGGGAGCAAGTGGTTTTTTGATTGAACGGGGCAAGTTTGCCGTACTGACCGCACCCTTCTTCTCCAATCCGGGCCTGACGGAAATCACAGGACCTATCCATCCGAACGTAGATCTAATCGAGGATGGTTTGAAAGGTTTCTCACTGACGAATGTAAAAGCCATATTAGTAGGACATGCCCATTTTGATCACCTTATGGATGTACCGTATGTTGTGAAAAAGATCAAAGCGCCAGCGCCCAAAGTCTATGGAAGCGAGACCATGAAAAACATCCTTCTGAATCTGAATAAAGAATCGCGAGAAAGAGAAATTTCAGCTGAAAGGCAAGAGGTGTTTACTACAAACGACGATAACATAGTCGCCCTGAACAAAAAGGCCGCTGCTTTCTGGACTCCAGGAGAATGGGTTTGTTTCAATAGAGAGGGCGCAACCAACTGTGATGCTTCGGACGTGTTTTTTCGGTTCATGGCTATCATGTCGGAACACGCTCCTCATTTTGCTGGCTGGAAATTCTTTAGCGGAGTTGTTGACCCGGACGAGGAACCAGCGACAACAGGAGGAGATTGGAAGGAGGGCCAGACCTTGACTTATGTGATGGATTTCCTGGGACCTGGAAAGACCGTCGACCTACGCATTCACTTTCAGGATGCCGCCAGCAATCCACCCGCGGGCTTTTTGCCCGTATTTGAACCGCAAGACAGAACAGATCGAGTTGACATTGCAATCGTCTGCGTGGCCGGCTATGGCAAGGTTAAGGATTATCCCGAGGGCATCATAAACAATCTGAACCCGCGACACGTAATACTGAGCCACTGGGAGAACTTTTTTAAACCTTTGCCCAAGAATCCAGAAGAACTAGAAGTAGTTCTAGGGACAAATGTTGATGCGTTTATTCGGCGTTTGGAGAGAGTTTTGCCATCTGACGCGGGTTGGACATTTCCGAACCCAGGCACAGTAATTTCATTTGATCCCAAACAGAATTGATTTACCCTTCAGCATCACCGAAGAATATCTGAACGTTGTCAATCGAAAACCTATCGAAATCACTGGTTTTGTCCGGACGATTTGTTTTTGACGCCTTGGACTGGCCTGCCCTGTTAAATTTAAGATTGTGTACAGTCTCAAAAGCACCCGTCATCCATACAGTCTAGGCAGAGCGGACTGCTCCGGGGAGGTTCCGGTTGACCTTACAGGCCATGGGTTCCCCGCGCCCGATGGTGGCAAAGCAGGTCATGCACTCCTCGCAGGGGACGATCTCACTTCCCTTTCCGGCAAGGATCTTCCCTGCCGTATCGGGATCGACAATCATCTGGCGCCCGATGGCAACGATATCTATCGGAAAGTCACGCACCGATTCAGCGGCCACATCTCCTTGCCCGAGCTTGCCTACCGCAATCACGGGAAGGCCTGTCGCCTCCTTGACCGCCGCAGCCAGCGCGACATTCGCCCCGGCCGGCTGTTCTTTTGGAAGGGCGGAACTGGCGAGAAGGAAACGTTGGCCTTCAGTTTCTCGCCAGGAACTATGGGCGACTAAAGAGACATCCAGAGCATCTACGCCTTCGTTGGCCAGAAGGCGGCTCACGGCAAGGGCATCCTCCAGCGTCTGTCCGTCCTCCACTTTCTCCACCGCGTTGAGACGAAAGAGGATGGGATAGCTCCGCCCGAGCCTTTCCCGCACGACCCTGACTATCTCCAGTGCGAAGGTGGCCCGTGCGCGGGCGTCACCTCCATAACGATCCTTCCGTCGATTCGTGAGTGGCGAGAGGAACTGGCTGATCAAATAAAAATGGGCGCCGTGTATCTCCACCCCGTCAAATCCGGCCTTAGCCGCACGGATCGCGGCATCCGCGAAATCGGCGACCATCTGATCGATTTGTTTCGAACTCATGGCGATAGGCGCAACATCAGGCCTGAACGCAAATCCCGAGGGTGAAGCCCCTTGCATTTCCCCTCCGCTGGTAAAGCAGCGGGCTCCGGCGTGGTTAATCTGCACGACCGCTGCGGCACCCAATTTTTTAATGGTATCGGCGAGACGGGCCATACCGGCCACCTGCCCATCGTCCCAGAGTCCCAGGCTGCCGGGCAGTATGCGACCGTCGGCCCGCACCGCACTGGCCTCCA